>JAUWNF010000577.1 GCA_030612785.1 Phycisphaerales bacterium | reverse complement strand
GACGCCCCTGCCCTCGGACCTTGTGGGCGCTCGGGTCGCACTCCTGCGTTGCCCTACCCTCCCACAAGATAGAGGGAGAATAACCGAATCGACCCCAAACGAACAACGCCTCCCTCTGGCGAAAACGCCAGCGGTTGGGCGCCGCAGGAATGTCTTGTACTTGACCGGAGCGTGCCTTTCATGGATAGGGTGCGCTCTGGGTACCATGTCGCTTGCTTGGCTGCCTGAGCGCGGATACAAGAACGGCATGTTTGCCAAGAGCGAGGGTGCCTCTTTGTTTGTGTCTCAACCGGTGGGGTGGTTGGGAGCTGTTGTATTGGGGGCCTTTGTGCTTATTGCGGCGTCGGCGAGGGGCCAGGCGGAGGCCCAAACGCCCCTGGCGGGCAAGTGGCTGCTGGACCGCGGGCGGACGCTCGGGCTGCTGACGCCGCGCCCGACCGTCGAGGACGCGAAGCGCGCATTAATCTGGATGGAGGCTGCGGCGCGGGTCAGTCCGGACCTCGCCGAGGCCTACCTGTGGCAGTATGACCTACTGAACCGTTTGTCGCGAACGGACGCGGCGATGGCAGCGCTGGGTTCGTACTGCAAACTCAATCAGGCGGATATCTCGGCCCAACTAGACCTGATCGACTGGAAGTTCGAGCGTGGGCAATCGGTGGAGGCGCGGCTGGCGTTTTGCACCGAGATGTTGCGGACGGCCGATCTGTCGCCGGTGGTGCAAAGCGACCTGCACCGGCGAATGGCGGGATTGTACGTAAGGAGCGGTGACCGGAGCCAGGCGCAGGCTTGCGCCACTAAGGCGCTGGAAGCCTTTGCCGGAAACGTGGCCGCCCACGCCCTGTTGGTGGAGTTGACCGACGAGCACGAGCGGGCGGCAGGACAGGTGCGGATGTCGCTCGCCGCCATCGCGGCGTCACCGGCAAACGCCGGAGAGATGTGGCGCTTGGCACGATTGTTGGACAGTCTGTCACTGCACGCGGAGGCGGCCAAGTGGTATGAGCGCGTCCTGACCCTGTTCGAGCGCCATCCGGGAGACGTACCGGTTCCGGTGAACCTTCTGGTGGACTTCGCCGCGTGTTGCGCCGACGACGGCAAGCACGAACAAGCCCTCGAGGTGGGCGCGCGGGCCTTGGACATCAACCCGGACTCGCTGGAGGCGCGTCTGTTGCTTGTGGAGGTCGCCCGGAAGAGCGGGCACGCAGAGGCAACGAACGAGCACCGGGAGGTGTTAAGAGACCGCTTCGATGCCCTGGATCCGACGTCGTTCGGCAACGACCGGCTGATCCTTGCCGGTCAAGCCGCCTGGTACTACCTCTGCTGTGAGCCTGACCCGCAGCGTGCGGTGCTGCTCGCGTCGCGGGCCCGGGAGTTGATGCCCGATAGCCCCGAGGTGCAGGTAGTCTACGGACTGGCCAAGCTGGCGGCCGAGGAGCCCGACGAGGCCGCCACGGTTCTCCGGCCCTGGACCAAGACGAATCAATGGGCGGCGGCCGGTTTGGGTGAGGCCCTGCGCGCCCAAGGTCATACCGAAGAGGCGCTCGCGGTATTGCGTGCGGGCGAAGCGCTGCGTTATTCCGGGCAAGCGTATGAGCGAATCGTCGCGGCGCTGGCTTCGCAGCAGCAGGAGCCCTCGCCGATACCGTCTCACGCCGCCGTCATCGAGGCCCTGCGCAGCTTTGACGACCGCATGCTTGCGTTTCCGGCCCGACCGACTGAGGCGCTACGTCTGGAGGTGCTGGCGCACGGAAAGCCGTGGGCGTACGGGGAGCCGTGGCTCTGCGAATTACGCCTGACCAACACCGCCGCATATGCGCTTTCCATCGGTGCGGAGCAAATGGTCGCCGGACGCGTGCTGGTCAGCCTTAAGTGGGGCGAGCGGATCGAGCAGCAGTTCGTCAACTATCTGCCGCTGTCGTTGGCGTTGCAGCCGGTGCTGGCACCCGGGGAGAGCATCACCGTCACCCAGACACTGGACACGGGGCCGGCGTTTGCGCTGGCCAGGTCCACGCCACAGCGGGAACTGTCTTTGAGTCTCAGCTTTTTGCTCGATCCCGTGGTGGGGCGGACAGGGAAGTGGGGGTCGGCTTTGCGGGGTTTCCCACCCGTCGTCGTCCGGGTGCAGCGCGTTGCGGCGGACGGGTCCAGAACAGGCATCCCCTCTCTGGTACGACTCTTGCGTGAGGGTAGTGAAGCGGAGCGTATCAAAGCGGTGCACACGTTGGGCGCTCTGATTGCCGAGCGCGAAGCGATGCGAAAGGCGCCACCGGGCTATTTCCTGCACCGCGTGGATGATTTGAGACTGCGTAAGCTGATTCTGTGGGCTTTGGCAGACCCAGCCCCCGTGGTGCGCGCGGCGGCGCTCGATTCCCTGCGCGTGCTGGAACTCGGTTCGCGGATGTTGTCGGAAATAGCCCCGCTGCTTTCGGATGCCAACTGGCTGGTGCGCCTGGAGGCGCTCGACATGTTGGCCGAGACCCAAGGCGAATCTCTCAGGCCGGTACTGGAACGTACGTCGGCCTCCGACCCGGATGAATTAGTCCGCCGTCTGGCGGACTGGCGGTTGAAGCAGTTGCCAACCGTATCGACCCAGGGCAATCGCATCTAATCTGTCGTTCCTGAGTGCTTTCTCCCCAGTTTTTCGCATGTTCGGGTTGTGTTAGGGTTGCGCTCTGCGCGCCAAGCGCCTAGCCCAAGTTGGCCAGTTACGTGGCGACACCGGTGTTTGTGATAGCGCCAGGGCTGGTTTTGGACGCAAGTTATTGACTACATTCGGGTTCCTCGTTGTTCCATTTTGGCTCTCCCAGGCGGGTGGGTAACCGCACGCCG
>JAUWNF010000385.1 GCA_030612785.1 Phycisphaerales bacterium | reverse complement strand
AATCGTGTTTACGCGGATCACGACGCTCTGTATGAAGCCGGCATCGATGCCTGGAATCGATTCACCGACGATCCGGAACTGGTCAGCTCGGTGTGCCATGTTGCATGGGCCGAATCGGCACAGTTAAACTAGATCTGGTATAAGAGCTAGCATACCTGGAGTCCCTTCCGCCGGGTTCGACAAACGCCTCGTGTAGCCCGCGCAACACCACACGCGTTTGCTGACAACCAATAGTTCACAGCAAAGCACGTGGCAGCGCATGAAAACACCCGCCGAAGCGGGCGGATTCAAAAAAACACGGCGGCCACCTACTCTCGCCTATGAAGACTACCATCGGCCGTGCAGGCTTAACTGCCGTGTTCGGAATGGGAACGGGTGTTTCCCTGCACGAAAAGCCACCGCGCGGACAATCATACCGATTGCCGGCATCCCGTCAAGCCTGAGAACCGCTTTCGGTTGCCGAACGTGTACCTGTTTAGCGTGGGTGGCATGGGTAAGCAGAGCCGCGACCGGCAGCGAAGCTTCCCCGTGGCCCATTTTCGGCAGTTACGTTTTGCAACTGTTTGTAACAGCAGGACTTACGTCAGCTCGCGGCGGTCTTGGCACGTAAAGCCATCTGCTGGGCGATTCACCCCGTTCATCAGCCAGTAGAACCCGCCTCGCCGACAAACCGTGTCGGCCCCCTGTCGAAAAGGCGGTCGCGTAGGCCCCGGTTTTCGGTATCATCTGTCGCTACACGGACTTAGACAAGTATCGTAAGGAGCGACCCGCTCCGGCGAGACTCCATGAGCGACCATACCGGCAGGGTGTTATCTGAAGAGCGCTCTTCCAAGCGGCGCGTGGAGATCGGCTGGGCGTGGTTGGTGACCATCTTCCTGGTGGCGTTGCTCCACCATGGTCTGTGCTTCGCGCTCCTGCACGAGCATCCACTTTTCGCACATCCGGTCGTGGATGGGGCTCTCCACGACGCGTGGGCGCGTCGGATCGCCGCCGGAGATTGGCTGGGGCAAGGGCCTGACGACGTTTTCAAACCCCCGTTGTATCCTTACTGGCTCGCCGCCATCTATGCCCTTCTTGGCCGTCAAGTCCAGATAGTCCAGTGGCTACAGCTCCTGCTCGGCGCTCTATCATGCGTGTTGGTTGCGGTTCTGGCCGGTCGCTTGCTGGGCAGGCGAGCGGGCATACTCGCCGGGTTGATCAGCGCCCTGTATGCACCATACGTGTTTTTCGAACTGCAACTGCTGACGCCCGCACTTAGCATCTTCCTGAACCTGATTGCCGTGTTATTGCTGACGGCCCGGGTTGGAAAAGGGGGCCGCTTCGCGTGTGATTTTGGCGCCGGCGCCTTGCTCGGGCTGTCGGCCGGAGTGCGCCCGGACGTAATCGTGCCCGCTGCGTTGGTGATTCTGCACCAGGTGATTCGTGGGCCCCGGGTTTCGTGGCGTGGTCCCTTGGGAAGAATCTTCTGCATCGCGATTGCCTTCGTGGGTGTGGTTCTACCGATCACCCTACGCAACTATCACCTCACCAATTCGCTCATCCCCATTTCCAGTAACGCCGGAATCAATTTCTACGTGGGCAATGCGACGTCCTCGAATGGGACGAAGGCTGTCCCGGTTGGACTGTATTGGGAGCGCTTGCTGTGTCAGGTTCCGCAACGGGTGCTGGAACAACCGGCCTCGGCCACGCGGTGGTGGCTGAGCCAAAGCTGGCAGCGAATGCGGTCCGAGCCGGGGACCTCACTGGCGCGGCTGGGCAAAAAGTGTGCCGCATTTATGAACCGCCGGGAGTTCCGCAACAACATCTGCTATCACTTTGCGCAAATGTCTTGCTGGCCGATGCGCGCCCCGTTCGGGCAATACGGGTTGATCCTACCGCTGGCAGTGTGTGGTTTGGTGGCCCTTTGGCGTGAAGGATCGTCCGAGAGACGTGACGTTGTTGCAATATGCGGGCTTTGGGTGGTCGGTTATTTGATTTTGGGCGTCGTGTTTTTCGTAACGGCTCGATTCCGGTTGCCCGCGATACCGTTTCTGACCATTCCGGCTGCATGGGCGGTGATCCGGATCCTCAGTGGGGCCCGACATCGGCAGTGGAAAGCTCTGTCTGGATACGGGGTGGGCATTTTAGCGGTGGGGATCATCGCCTGGCCCACGTGGTTTGGTGCTCCGCGTGCCGAATGGACGCGGGACTATGTGAATCTTGGCAACAGCCTGCGGGCGGCGGGAAAGCCTCGGGATGCGGAAGAGGCCTATCGACAGGCACTAGCCATTCGGAGGGACGACCCGGACGCCAACTACCTGCTGGCTCATCTGCTGCTGCCCAACACGCCGGCGCGGGCGTTGGAACACCTCGAGACAGCCCGGCGGCTTGTGCCAGACTCGCCTGATCTGATGCTGGCTGTGGCGCGGGCGCACTTGGCCCTGCAAGATACTGCGCAAGCCACGCGGACCCTACAGGAACTGGTCCGCTTGTCCGAGACCTGTAATCTCTGGCCGAAACGGACCGAGTGGGCGATCGCTCACACGATGCTGGCCGAGCTGGACCCCTCCCGTGCCGAGACACACTGGCGTCAGGCCTGGTCCATCGACGCCCGCGCCGCGGCGGAGGCATCATTCGTCAGACGACGGGAGTTGGATCGCGTTCTGGAAGTGTTTCGAGCAGAGGCGGTCGAAAAAACCTGGGATTGGTATTCGCAGGCGAATTACGGGATCGCTCTGCTCGAGTTGGATCAGCCCGACGAGGCCGCGGAAACGCTTCGACGAGCCGTGCGCTTGGCCCCCGAACACCACATCCTCGAGTTCCACCTTGCCCGGGCTTTGCTGGGGGCGGGGCGGGAAGCTGAGGCCGTCGCCGTGCTTGATGAACTCTCTCAAACGCTTGCGGATGGTCCCTTGCGGGACCAGGTGCGGGAATTGCGCCGGCAGAGCGGGACAAGAAGAGGGTGGCAAGGGATCGGCAAGAAGGGATACTGATGTCTTCTGTTCTCCACGAATGGTCAGAATCCGGCAACGCGGTTCAGTGGCTCGCGCCGACGGCTTTCAGAAAGCGGCTGGTCGCTTCGTTGATTTCCTCATCCGTGGTCGGGCGGCCAAGGCTGAAACGTACCGCGCCCAGGGCCTCCTCTCGCGGGACGCCCATCGCCGACAATACCGCCGAGGGCTCGTCCGCGTCCGAGTGACAGGCCGCTCCCACTGAGAAGCACAGACCCTCCACGGATTCGAGCAGGAACAAGCCAATCTGTCCGCGAATACTCACGTTTAAGGTATTGGGCAGTCTTTCGGTTGGGTGGCCGTGGAGCACGACGGAATCACCGAGGGCATCGCTCAGGTATTGGTGGAACTGATCGCGCAGCACGCGAATGCTTTCGTTGGCGTGGGTGAGAATTTGCTGGGAGACAATCTCGGCTGCGGCGCCCAGGCCGACGAGGTTCGGAACGGCCTCGGTGCCGGCGCGTCTTCCGCGCTCGTGACCGGCCCCGTGGATCAAGGGCTCAATCTCCAGTCCCTCGCGGATGTAGAGCGCCCCGACGCCCTGCGGAGCGTAGAATTTGTGCCCGGCTGCCGAGAGCAGATCGACGCCCAGCTCCTCCACGTTGACGGGAATCTTGCCGATCGACTGGGCCGCGTCGGTGTGCATCAGCACGCCTGCCTCGCGCGCGATGGCGGCGATTTCCGGGATCGGCTGAATGGTGCCCACCTCGTTGTTGGCGTGCATGATCGAAATCAGAATCGTGTCCGGGGTCAGGGCCTTGTGGACGTCCTCGGGATTCACCATCCCCTGCCCGTCCACGGGGACCTTGACGATGTTGACGCCAATCTCGGCCAGGTACCGGCAGGGCTCGTGGATGGCCGGGTGCTCGACCACGGATGTTACGATGGTCCTGCTGGGTCGGTTGCGGTACGCATGGGCCACGCCCTTGAACGCATGGTTGTTGGCCTCGGACCCCCCGGAAGTGAAGACGATCTCGTCCGGCGCGGCGTTGAGCATGGCGGCCACCTGACTGCGGGCCCGCACGACGGCGGCGCGGACCTCCCGTCCCGCGGCATGGGGGCTGTATGGGTTGCCGTGGATCTCGCGCAGGTAGGGGATCATGGCGTCAACGACCCGCGGATCGATCGGTGTGGTGGCGTTGTAGTCGAGGTAGATCACGAGTGCGTTCCTGTCTTCGGGTTGCTGGAAAACCCGCCTTTGGTGATAATGGAATCGTACGTGAACGA
>JAUWNF010000497.1 GCA_030612785.1 Phycisphaerales bacterium | reverse complement strand
CGCGGTTGAATGCGGGGGGGCGCGGCATGCCGTCGGGGGCTGGTGCGGCTAGCCAGATGGCGTATGCCTCTTTCATCGCTAAGCACCCCCCCCCCCTCGCCTCAGCCGGACCTCAGCGCCACAAGGTGGCCCCGATTCTGGCTCGCGCCATCAAGACGGCGAAGCATCTCGCGTTCATCAAGAAACCTGCCGTGATGACCAGGGTCGTTAGGGGCTATTTTCGCACGGCGGTGCTGCGACGCGACACGCTGCGCTCCATCGAATTGGCCATCACCTACGCTTGCCAAGCGAAATGCCGCAAGTGTTATGCCGCGAAACTCAACGACGGGAAGCGGCGGTATCTGACCGTCGAGCAGATCCGAGGGATAATCGATCAGGCGATGCGGCTGGGGCTTATTCACGTCAATCTTACCGGTGGAGAGCCCAGCTTGAGAAAGGACCTGCTCGAGGTGGTGAAGGCGTGCCGGCCGGACCGGCTGGTGGTCTCCATGGTAACCAACACCCTCGCCTTGAGCCGGGAGAGGATGCGTGAACTGAAAGAGGCCGGTCTGAATACGATCCAGATCAGTCTCGATTCGGCCGAGCGGCGGATTCATGACCAGTCTCGCGGCGTTCCGGGGTGCTATGACAAAGCGCTGGCGGCGGCAGCCTGGGCCAGGGAGTTCGGCATCAACCTGTGCTTCTCCACGGTCCTTTCGACGGAACCTGACAGCAATCTGCGGGCCATGAAAAGCCTGCTTGAACTGGCCGAGCAGGAGAAGGCATTCCTGCTGCTGTGTGATTCCGCGGCCGTCGGAGGTTGGGAAGGGCGAGGTGAGATGATGATGAGTTGCGCGCAGAGAAATCGAACCCTGGCCCAGCTCATGCGCCATCCGTGCGCCCGGCACCACAATATGTATAACTTCAGGATCAAGTCGGGTTGTCCCGCGGGGATTGAGAAGATCTACATCACGGCGCATGGTGACGTCACTCCTATGTAAAGCAAAGAGGCCACGAGGTCCGGCTGGCCTACGAACAGTCGTTGTTCGACGACAAGAACTACCTGTGCATGCCCCTGCTTGCGCGGATGCTGGATCAGGGCGACAACCTCATCAAGCAGATCATCGACAGCGAGCCCGATCTGATTGCTTTCTCCGTGATGGTGTTCACGCACCAGTGGGCGTTGAAGCGCGCGGCCGAGATCAAGCGAATCCTGGATGTTCCCGTGATCTTCGGCGGGCCCCACGCAATATGCTGCCCGGAGCGGATCATCGAGAAGGACTCCGTGGATATAGTGTGCATCGGGGAAGGCGAGCACGCCCTGGCCGAGCTATTGGACAGCATGGAAGGCGGCGAGATCGACACCTCCATCGAGGGGCTGTGGTTCAAGACGCCGTCCGGCGAGATCATCAAAAACGCACGGCGTCCGCTCATCGCCGATTTGGACGTCATGCCCTTTCCGGACAAGGACCTGTTCGCACCGGTGGTGCCGATCAGGAACTACTATCTGGCGGTAACCAGCCGGGGCTGCCCGTTCGAGTGCACGTACTGCTCGGTGTCCTGCCTTTCCGAGCTGGACCGGGACACCGAAAACTTCAGGAAAGTCAGAAGCCGCAGCGTGGACAGCGTTCTTGAAGAACTCCGCATCAACAAGAGGAAGTACGATTACAAGTGGGTCGATTTCCGCAACGCGGTGTTCTCGCCGTCCGGGCACTGGATCCTCGAATTCTGCGAGCGGTATCCAAAGGAAATAGGCCTTCCGTTCCGTGTCTTCGGACATCCCCTGCTCATCGCGGAGGACACCGCGGTCGCATTGCGCGACGCCGGGTGCTTTGCCATCCAAATCGGGCTGGAGTCCTACGATCCGCACGTGCGGAGAGATATCCTCAACCGGCACGAGACGAACGAGCAGATTCACGCGGCCCTCGAAATCCTGGAACGGAACGGAGTGAGGTACTCGCTCGACTATATCCTGGGGCTCCCGGATCAGAACGAGCAGGAACTGGTGGCCGTGGCGAAGCTGTTTTCAAAGCTCAAGCACTGCTATCGGATATCTCCTTTCATGATCTCCTACCTGCCCAGGGTGCCCTTGCTGCAGTACGCCATCGACAACGGCATCGTTCCCGCCGGTGAGAAGGACCGGATCGACGATGGGCTTCACGGAAACTACATGGACAAGGGTTCGAGGATGGAGAAGAAGCGAAAGAAGACCATGGAGATGTACAAGCTCTTCTTCCGCTCCATGAGTTTCATGCCGTCCTGGCTGCGGCGGTTCTGCACCAGGATCAAGGCGTACAAGGCCTTTCGGGTCTTGCCCCTGGGCCCGGTTCTGCGGCTTTTCGATCTCAGCATGGTGATCCGTGACCTGGACGCGCAGGCCTACGCCCTGAACTACTGGTGGTGGTTCCGACGGCGATTCGACAGGAAACACCCCAACTACCGCCGGAGGAGATGCACGAAAGCCGACGGGAAGTTTCATCCCGACACGAAGAGGATTTCGATGGCTCCAGAGACTCCGCCGGTGTGGGAACGAGAGCTTGCCCCCCTGAGATGACGGGGCGCCGGAGCCAAGCGGCGGGCAAAGTGCCGGTAACCCTCCGCGCAGGATGATTATCTCTGGCGCGTTCCCCGAGAGGATTGTCAGTCATGAGGCGACACATCACCGAAGACACACTGCTGGCGATCGTGGCGCCGCTCTACAACGAAGTCGCGATCCTGCATGATCTGGTTGGCGAGATTCGCAACGAGTTGAAGGCCATTGGCTTTCCGGGGCGCTCTGAGATCGTACTCATCGACGACGGAAGTACAACACGGCTCCCATCCTGGCAGACGTCAAGCAATTCTACGGCAAAACCGACGCGCAAACCGCCTGCGCTATACTGGATCGCTACGGTGTGGACTATGTTGTCGCCGACCTGTCAACGGGCTGGGAACCCCCGAATCCACCCCTGCTGTCGCCGGTCTTCCGCCGTGGCGACGCGGCCGTCTTCCTGGTGCGCTCGGACAAGCGATGAACACGCGAAACAGGAAGCGTTTGTCACTGGATGGCTCAAAGCCCGCGGTGGCTCCCAAGCCAGACTATCACCCGAATGTCACCGGGCTGCCAAAACCGCCCACCGGCGCATCCACGGCACCACCCACAGGCAGGTGGGCAAGGTCTTTGAGGCAGTGGAACGCCCCGCACTACTGGGGATAGTCGTGTGGTGCCCATCTTTGGCGGTTCTGCTCTTCGAGGCTGGGGAACGTGCGGGCCTTGGTCGCCGCCGCTTGCGAACGAAACGCTGGACCGACTGGTAGCTGTCGGGAAAGTCGTGTTCGGCCTTCAGGTCCTGCCAGATACGCTGGGCGGACAGCCCGCGCTCGAGCATCTCGATGATGACCGCACGGAACGGCTCGTACCG
>JAUWNF010000007.1 GCA_030612785.1 Phycisphaerales bacterium | reverse complement strand
ATACCACCTCCGAGGTTAGTCACAGACGAGCCGAGCAGCCCGCAGGAGCTCGGCGAGGCTTCCATGAACGTGTCCGTGTCAAGGGCGGGATTTCAGCCGGATGATGTCCAAGCTTCCATTCGTACTCACTGCGGACAGCGGTAGCCAAAGCCGCGGACGATGGCACGAATCTGATTCTTCAGCATGGTGCGGCGTTTGACCAGCGTTCGACGATGGTTGATCAGCGCCCGCCAGGCTCCCGCCGCTGACTCAGTGTCACCGGTCAGGTTCGTTTCGCTCAGCGGTGCCGCCCGTGTCCGTAATCTTTTGTGTAACTAGATGTTGTGAATGCCGGGGGCGAATCCGAGCGCGGTCTTCAGTCGATGCGGAGCGGTTCGCCGGCCAGGGTGGTGGTCAACAGACGCGCGGGGAGAGGTTGTTGGAGCGCCGGGGGGAGGTCTTTCTTCTGCCGCTGCCAGGCGCGGTCGCAAAGACTGGAGTAAACCGCCCGTACGAAAAGCGGCTGGTCCGGGTTGAGTCCGGCGGCCCTGCGCAAGTCAGCCAAGTCGGCACGGCCGATTTCCAATTCCTGGCCTGGAGCGATCTCGAGGAGCCGCACGCGTGAAAAGTCGGTGCGCGATGCGGATGGGCCCGTCGGCGGGCAATCCCGCCACTCTTTGCCGTCGTAGACCACCCACCTCAACGAGGCATAGGGCGAACCACCGGGACCGAAATTGACGTTCAGCCAGATGGGCACGTCCCGACAATTGAGCAGCCGGGCGCTTACAGAGGCCTGCTCGTGCACGAGAGACAATCGGGGAGGAGCGCCCGGACTGACCACGGCACCGGGTGCGCCCTCGGTTATGGCCAACTCAACTGTGTTGCTACGCACGCCGCCCACACCCGCGCGGGCAAACTCCTCGTCGTTCCACTGGGGTACGTATGCCAGAGTGATGCGGTAAGTGCCCTTGCGGAACATGGGGTAGCGTCCCCAACCGCGATTGAAATCCACCGCCTGGAAGCGGAAGCTCTGTCCCGGTTCCAGCCGGGTGGTGGGAGAAGCATCGGCCCGGCTGCGAAGAACGGCTTCGAGTTCCGGATCGGATGAGGTGGAATCAACATGGAAGGCGACCGGGGCCCCGTCGGGGCCGACGACCTCGAGAAGATCGGCCAAGTCGAGCACGGCGGCCACTTGTTCGGCTTCGGGGGCGGGCGGCTGCTCCTTGCGGTGGGAGACATCAAACGGAAGCGTCGAGGAATGGGCGGCTTGATTGCGGATCGTCAGGATCAAGTCGAACGACTCATCCCAGGCAACGCGCTGCTTGGAGACGGAGATGTCGATCGCGCACCCGACGAAGAGCAGTTGATCGAAGACGTCGAGCAAGGCCTTGGCACGCAGCGCCACTTCGAAGTCCTCGCTTCGCGCAGCTTTCTCCAGGGCCGGTCGCGCAGCCGGCCCGCGCCTGCACCGGCGCCGGGAGGCGCCGGCGCGGACCTGGAAGGAACGGTCACCGAGCTGTTGGATTAGCTGGGCAATATCTGGATCGCCGGACACCTCCGGCGGCTCGGCGGCAGGGACGACGCTCAGAGTGCAGAGCAAGAGCACCGAAGACCAGCAAACGGTTCGTGTCACAAACGCGTACCGGGCGGAATAGAAAGCCGCATTCAGGTGCGATGGGAAAGGTGATGAGTCATATAGGGCACGAAGGTGCGCCCGGACGACGGTGCAGAGTACGTGCATGTCGAAGCGCTCCCAGAACACTCTAGCGAGGTGACGTCGGGGGACGCGCGCCGGCCAGTCCTAAATCGCCCGTCGGAGCGACTACGTCGAAGCGGGCGAGTCCGATATCGCGAAGGGCCTTCGTGTTGTCGGTATGGGCGTCTGACAAGAACTCGAGAACCTTGCGCGTAGTCTCCGGATCAGCCTGCGACGACGCGAGGAAAGGGCCGGCCAGAGAGGTTTCCGAGTGGATGGTCTCGGTCTCGCCCAGCACGCGGAACTGGTCCTTGGCGAATCTCAGGGGCAACAACCGAGCACCGGTCTCGGGAAGGGCCTCGTACTCCGATGCTTCGATGATGCCGACCTCGGTGCCGATACCGTAGACAACCTCCTTGGCGGCTCCAAACGAACTGATGTGGTACTGCAGTCGGTCGGCGTTGGGGATGATGGGAAGTAACTCCTTCTGGATGTCCTCCTTGGCGACGCCGGCCGCCTCCAACGCTTGCAAGGTGGCGACGGCCAAAACGGCGTCATCCTTGGGCCCGAAGGCGAAGCGCTTGCCCTTGATCTGGGCAAGGTCTTGGATCGCGGACTTGGCCGACGCCACGATCACGCCGCGCCGGGTGAGCGGCACGGATGAGGCGAGGACTTCGCCGACCGGTCCGTCCTCGGTCATGGCCTGGTAGTCTTCGGCGGACACGAGGGCGTACTGGATGCGCCCGGATTGCAGATGGGCGGCGATCTGGAAGGGTTGGAGCTCCTGAACCTGGACTCCGCACCCGAGATGGCGGGCGAGTCTATCGCGGAATCCGGCGTACGGCGGCGCCTTGCGCACGAGGAACCAACTCTCCAAGGCCAGCAACCCCTTGTCCGCCTGCACGATCCCAATTCGCACCGGCTTTTGTGTGACGTCGAAACCGAGTTCGACACCGAAGGGGTTCCAGATCGATTCCGAGAAGCTGGCCTGCGAGCATCCTGCGGCTAGACCCGCGCTTAGAATCAGTCCCGCACAAGATAGGGTGAAGGCTTTCATGCGACTGTCTCCGAAGAGCCTTTGCGGCGGCTTGTCACGATCCCTTGATGTCGGCTGGAAGTATATCGCCGGCGTCACTCGCTCACAATATCGATATCGGCACGGTGTAGGGCGGGCGTGTAGGCGTTTTGCCTTCTTGAGTCCTACGAGAGTGGGGCAGGGGCCGCCGGGCATGTTCGGATGGCATGATCGGGCGAGTTCGGCTAGAATATCAGGCAGGATTAGCGTGGCCCAACCAGCTATTCATGAGAAAGGAAAACCGATGAAAGCCGTCCTGACCGTTGTGCTCCTACTGGTAGCGGGAGGAGCCGTCTACTTCGCCGTGAGCCAGGCGTCCAAGGAGGTCGAGCCGCCTGATGTCGACGTGCCAACCAAGTCCACGGTGGTGGACCTGCCCTACAACGACCCGAACCTGCCCAAGATGGGCGTGCCGGCGCCGGGTGAGCCGAAGTTCAACGTGAAGGTGGAACTCGAGCAGTCCAAGGGGCGGAACACGTTTCACTTTACGGTGACCGAGGAGCACGGGTGGGCGGCCAACGCGGTGTACGTGGAGTTGAGGCATCACGGGCTGAAGGTGAAACCGATCCGGAAAGGTGACCCGCTGATACCCGATCGCCGGATCACGATCCTCTGCGACAAGTCACCGTTGCGGTTTGACTCCGTGCTGCATCATACGGCAACGGTGGCGGACCATGAGTTCCTCGAGTTGGAGGACTTTGGCACGTCGGAGAACTGGTCGGCCGAGGTGACCGTCTACAACGACCTGACGGCGCGCAAGCCCGATTGACGGTCATTTGACCCAAACAGTTTTGATGTTCACGAACTCGCGGATGCCCAGAGCGGAGAGTTCCCTCCCGTAACCCGACCGCTTGATGCCGCCGAACGGCAGGCGCGGATCGGATTTGACAATGCCGTTGACGAAGACCGCACCGGATTCGATTTCCGCAGCCAGTTCCTTGCCGCGCGCGGTATCGGCGGTCCACAGGCTGGCGCCCAGGCCGAAGTCGGACCGGTTGGCAAGTTCGAGCGCGTGGTCGGTGTCCCGAGCGCGGATCACGGCGGCGACCGGCCCGAAGGTCTCCTCGTCGAACGCGGCCATGCCCGGCTCGACCGCCCCCAGCACGGTGGGGGGGTAGAAATACCCCTTGCCCTCCACCGGTTGCCCGCCGGTCAGCAGCTTTGCACCAGTCTGAATCGAGCGTTGCACCTGATCGTGGAGTTCGTCCACCAAGTCGCCTCGGGCCAGGGGACCGAGTTGGTTGGCGCGATCCAGGGGATCGCCGACCTTCAGTTGGGCCATGCGGTCGGTCAGGGCCCGTTCGAAGCGGTCCGCGACGGCGTCCTCCACGATGAAGCGTTTCGCGGCGATGCAGCTTTGTCCCGCGTTGATGGGGCGGGCTGGGGCCGCCGCTTGGGCGGCGGCGTCCGCGTCGGCGTCCGCCAGCACCACGAAGGGGTCGGACCCGCCGAGTTCCAGCAAGGTCTTCTTGATGACTGCCCCGGCTTGCGATGCTACCGCCGCTCCGGCGGGCTCGCTGCCGGTAAGAGTGACCGCGCGGATGATCGGGTTCCTGACGATCTCGTTGACCGGTTCCGAGGGAATCAGCAGCGTCGTGAAGATGCCTTCCGGAGCCCCGGCGTCTCGGAAAGCGGCCTCGATGGCCAGGGCGCAACCGGGCACGTTGGAGGCGTGCTTGAGCAGGGCGACGTTGCCCGCCATGATAGTTGGCGCGGCGAAGCGAAAGACCTGCCAGTATGGGAAGTTCCACGGCATGACCGCCAGCACCGGGCCTAAGGGATCGTAGCGGATGAAGCTATGCCCGGCATCAGACTCGATGGTTTCGGGGGCAAGGTAACGCTCGGCGTTTTCCGCATAGTGCTCACAAACCCAGGCGCACTTCTCGACTTCCGCCTCGGACTCGGCGATGGCCTTGCCCATCTCCTCGGTCATGGTGTGGGCATGCCGGTTGAGGTTACGGCGCAGGTGCTCGGCGACTCTCTTGAGCAATTCGGCTCGTTGGACAAAAGGAGTCCGTCGCCAATCGTGAAATGTACGCTCAGCCCGGGCGAGGGACCGTTCGATCTGCGTGGCGTCGTGCTCAGGGTAATCGCGGATGACTTCTTCGGTGGCCGGGTTCACGGCTTTCATGGCCCTACCTTACTCCCTCCATTTTGTACCCTTTACCCACGGTGTACAGCCGGTTCAGGGGTTTGTCGTTCAGGTGGGAGCACACGACTTCCCCGGCGAACACCACGTGATCGCCGGTCTCCAGCTCGGCCACCAACTTGCACTCGAAGTTGGCTACCGCGTCGGCCAACAGGACCGCATCGATCTTGCAGGCAGGGACAAGGGAGCAACCCGCGGCGGCGAGCTTGTCCATGTCCCGGCCGGACTTGGTGCCGAACAGCATGGCCTCGCCTTGCTGATGCTCCGAGGGGAACGCGATGACGAACTCACGGGCGTGGCGAAACGTTTCCAGCGAATACCGCGTCTTGCCGATGGACACCGCCATCATGGGCGGCTCGTGCGAGACGATCATGGTCCAGCCCAGGGTGATCGGGTTGTGCTTGCCGTGGGGATCGCGGGCGATACCGATGACGATCTGCTCGGGGTACTTACTCGCGACGGCCTGTGAGTAATCGACCTGCTGCTGCATGGATCTCCCACCCAGTTTAAGCCACCTGGGCGCAGACCTTCTTGGCGGCGTCGGTGAGGTCGTCCGCGGGGATGAGTTGCTTGATTGCCGCTTCTTTCAGCAATTCGCGGGCCCGCTCGACGTTGGTGCCCTCCAGGCGCACGACGATGGGCACGTTGAACCCGACCTCCTTGGCCGCGGCAATCAGGGCCTCGGCGACGGTGTCGCACTTGGCGATTCCGCCGAAGATGTTGACCAACACACCCTTGACCTTCGGGTCGGCCAGGATGATCCGGAAGGCCTCGGTCGCCCCCTCAGTGGTCACCGAACCACCGACGTCGAGGAAGTTGGCGGGCTCCCCGCCGTGCAGCTTGATGATGTCCATGGTGGACATGGCCAAACCGGCCCCGTTGACCAAGCAGCCGATGTTGCCGTCGAGGGCGATGTAGGTGAGGTCGAATTCCTTGGCCCGCAACTCGGCCTCGTTCTCCTCCGACGGGTCGTGCATTTCCTGCAAATCGCGGTGGCGGAAGATGGCGGAGTCGTCGAAGTTCATCTTGGCGTCGATGGCCAGAATTTGCCCGGATTTCGTGCGCACCAGGGGGTTGATCTCGGCCAGGGAGCAATCTTTGGTGATGAAAATCTTCGCCAGCCCGCGCAGGACCTTGCCGGCGGCTTTAGCCTGCTCCTTGTCGGTCAAACCCAAGGCGCCGATGAGCTTGGCAACCTGAAAGTTTTGCAGGCCCAGATGGGGGTGGAACCATTCCTTAACGATGGCGTCGGGATTGCGGGCCGCGACTTCCTCGATCTCGACGCCGCCCTCGCGCGAGACCATCATCACCGGGGCACCTTTGGCCCGATCCAGTACCACGCCAACGTAGTATTCCGATTCGATGTCCACGCCCTCGGCCACCAACAGCTTCTTGACCGCGATGCCCTCGGGCCCGGTCTGCTTGGAGACCATGCGGTTGGAGAGCATGAATCCGGCCGCCTGCTCGGTTTCCTGGGGTGTTTTGCAGAGCTTGACGAAACCCGCCTTACCTCGGCCGCCGGCGAAGACCTGGGCCTTGACCACGACGAGCCTGCCGATTTTCTCGTGGGCGTTTACCGCCGCCTCGACCGTTTCAACGACTTTCGATGCCGGGACCGGAACGCCGGCATTCTCCAACAACTCACGTGCCTGGTACTCGTGAACTTTCATCTCGTGCCTTTGCTCTACTGCTCTGGACCAAAGAAAACCCGCGAAAGGCGTAATGTTATCCGGGCGCACTGGTCGTGCAACCATACGGGCGACCCATAATTGGGAAAAGGGCGTGGTTCGTGGCAGGAGGTCGTTTTGTAACGTATGTTTTGAAGGTAGGGCTTTTCGTCCGGCGAGCACGACCGAATCCGGGCGGCGGAGCATGCAATTCTTGCCTGGGACCGCTTACGGGTCGATATACGATTAGAGGGGGGTGCGTGCGATGACATTCCACATACTGGCGGTGACCGGCGTTGAACGCTTGAACGCGGTTCATTCCGACTTCGCCGGGCGGGACACCGGAAACCTGGTGAAGGTCCTGACCCTGCTGGGCGTTGGGATTGCCGTGCTGTTTGGCGTCATGGCCATCGTGAATTACGTGCAGCAGCAGGGCCGCAAGAGGCGGGAGGTCCTGCACCGCGCCGAGGTGGACGCTAAGCTGAGTCAGACGCGCCGCGCCCAAACGCGGTACTAACCCACTTCCTAGGGCTTCAACCCTCTAAATGGCATTTCGCGATTGCGATGCCGTCGGGTCAGAGCACGGTCGTTGAACGACGTCCGTTTGACCCGCGTTCGGCGTCTGGTTGCCCGGAGACCGCCAGGGTCTTAGAATAGCGGGGCGTTGGCAGAACGGTGTTGGCGTGGCGTCCCTTCTTCGGGCGAGAACAGGTACCGATCCGATGGTGCTCAACGATGATAGCAGAAGGCACACGATAACGTGTTGCGGGGCTTGCTGCGTGCTGGTGGGCCTGCTCACCGCGGCGCAGGCGCTAGCTGGCGGAGGGGAGCGCTCGCGGACGCAGGGGGAATCCCTGGAGTACGACGAGGTCCGGGGTGTCTGGGTCGAGCACGAGCCGCCGGTGCCCGGGACGCCGGAAGGCGAGTTGCAACTGGCCCGGACCGAGCACGCGGACCAGCACTACCGCACCGCCTACCGACGCATCCGCAAGTGGCTCAAGACCTACGGCGAGACCCATCCGCTGTACCCGGAGGCGGCGGTGCTGCGGGCGCGCATCGAGATTGCCCGGCGGGACTACTACAAAGCTCACAAGCACTTGCGGGAGTTCCTCAACGAATTCGGCGCGACCCGGGCGGCGGACGAGGCCATCCACTACGAATTTGTGATCGCCGACGTTTTCCTCAAGGGCACTAAACGCAAGTTCCTGGGCTTGCGCATGCTGCCGGCGGCGGACATCGGTGTCAGCATCCTGGACGATCTGTCCGCGAATTATCCCGACAGCCCCACCGCGGAGTTGGCGCTGAAGACCAAGGCGGACTACTTCTTCGCCAAAGGGGATTTCTCGCTCGCGGAGATGGAGTACGCGCGCTTGCGGGAGCAGTTCCCGCACAGTCGGTATGTTCGTCACGGCCTTCGGCGCAGTGCCGAAGCGGCGCTGGCCAGTTTCCCCGGTATCGAATTCGACGATGCCGGCCTGATCGAGGCGGAGGCCCGGTTCACCGAGTACCTCATCCAGTATCCCGGCGTCGCGGAGCAGGAGGGTGTCGGCCTGATTCTCGACGATATCCGCGAGAAGCGGGCCGCCAAGGAACTGCACATCGGGGACTACTACCGGCGCACCAAGCACACCCAGGCGGCGGCCTTCTACTATCGTTCGACGATCAAGAATTGGCCGGACACCATTGCGGCGGGCAAGGCGGGGCGCCGCCTGGCTGCCCTGGGAGTCGGCGAAGCTCCGGAGGTGGCGCGGACGGTGGCGCTCTCGGGGCACTACGAGCCGTTCGGAAGTGAGGAGGCGCCATGAACCGCGGATTACCGGTCGTGATGGTTCTGGCTGCGGCCACGTGCGGTGGGTGCGGGTATTCGACCGAGCGCCCGTTTAGGTCCGGAATAAAGACCGTCCACGTCGAAATGCTGGAGTCGCGCGAGTTTCGACGCGAGTTGGAGTTTCAACTGACCGAAGCGCTTGTCAAGCGTATCGAGATGGACACGCCGTACAAGATCGCCCCGTTGCGTACCGCCGATACGCTGTTTTCAGGCGAGATCCTCGAAGTGCGACAGCGCGTGTTCGGTGACGATTTCGACACTGGGCTGGCGCGCGAGAAGGGAGCGACCGTAATTATGCGGTTTCGCTGGAAAGACCTGCGCACCGGGCGAATACTGGTCGAACGCGAACGCTTCCCGTATTCCGTCGAGTATATCCCCCCGGTGGGTGAAACGTTCACCAAGGGCATGGTGCGGGGGCTGGACAACATGGCCGAGGCTATCGTCGAGACGATGGAATCCAGTTGGTGAGGGGCTTACAATCCTCTGGGGGTGTGATCGGGGTAGGAGAGGGCGTCGAGGGAGTCTAGCGCATGGCGAACGGTGACGGGTCAGGACCCAACAACCCGAGCAACCGCCCCAAACCGGGGAGTCCTAACGTGAAGATGCCTTCGCGTGGTATCGTCAGTTGGGTGATCTTCCTGGGATTGGCGCTGATGTTGGTCGTCTTACTGACCAGCGGGGTGAACCGCCCTAAACCGATCGACATCACCACGTTTTGGAAGCACGTCCACAACGGGGAAATCGAATTGGTCCTCCTCCGCGATGACAGCATCACCGGCACTCTGAAACGGACCGACGCTGATACCGACCGAACCGTCCGGGACTTTGAATTGCAGTACCCGCCGCCGGCGATGGACTCGGAGTTCATGCGCGAGTTGCTGGCGGCGCTGCCCGAAGCCTCCATCAAGCACGAGAAGCCCAGCCAACTGTTCATCACGCTGATCTCGCTGCTTCCCTGGCTGCTGCTGGTGGCCTTTTTCTGGTTCTTCGTGTTCCGGCAACTCCGCAACGCGGGCGGGGGCGGAGGTATGCTGGGCAACTTCGGCCGCTCCAAGCACCGTGTCACCACCAAAGAGCACACCAACATCACCTTCGCGGACGTCGCCGGCATCACCGAAGCCCAGGAAGAAGTGACCGAGATCATCGAGTTTCTCAAGAACCCCAAGAAGTTTCAGCGCTTGGGCGGGCGAATCCCCCGGGGCGTTCTGTTGGTGGGGCAGCCGGGTTGCGGGAAGACCCTGCTGGCCAAGGCCATCGCCGGAGAGGCCGAGGTGCCCTTCTTCTCCATCAGCGGATCGGACTTCGTGGAGATGTTCGTGGGCGTGGGGGCTTCGCGAGTTCGAGACCTGTTCAAGCAGGCCAAGGACAACTCGCCCTGCATTATCTTCCTGGCCGCGATCGACGCGGTGGGGCGGCGGCGCGGGGCGAGTTTCGCCGGCGGCGGGCACGATGAGCGCGAGCAGACGCTCAATGCCATTCTCGTCGAGATGGACGGGTTCGAAACCGATGACAAAGTAATCGTTGTCGCGGCGACCAACCGGGCGGACGTGCTGGATCCGGCGTTGATCCGTCCCGGGCGGTTCGATCGCCAGGTGTACGTGTCGTTGCCGGACGTGAAGGGGCGCTACGAGATTCTCAAGGTCCACGCCCGCAAGGTGAAACTGGGACCTGATGTCGACATGAAACGCTTGGCGCGGGGCACGCCCATGTTCTCCGGCGCCGACCTGGCGGCGATCATCAATGAATCCGCGCTGCTGGCCACCATGACCAACAAGGAATTCGTCGAGCAGGAGGACCTGGAGGAGGCCCGGGACAAGGTCCGCTGGGGTCGGGCCAAAAAAAGCCGCGAAATCGACGAAGAGGAGCAGCGGGCGACCGCGTTTCACGAAGCCGGGCACGCCGTGGTCCAATCGCTCGAGGAGCACGCCGACCCGGTGCACAAGATCAGCATCATCCCGCGAGGACCCTTTGGCGGCGCGACCTTTTCCTTACCCGAGAAGGATCGGACCAACCTCAGCAAGAACTACATCCTGGCGACCATGCGCGTGCTGTGCGCCGGTCGCATCTCCGAAGAGCAGTTTTGCGGCGACGTCAACACAGGCGCCTCGGCCGACATTCGCCACGCTACGGAGTTGGCCCGACGCATGGTCACCGAGTGGGGCATGAACGAGAAGCTCGGGTTTATCGCCTACGACAGCGACGACTCCACCAAGAATTCCATGTTCGACCTGCCCTCGGCCAAGGAGTATTCCGACGAAACCGCCCACCAGATTGACCAGGAGGTTCGGCGCCTCATCGACGAGGCCTATGCCGATGCAGAGAGGATCGTTGGCGAAAACGCTAGTACGGTGAAGAACGTGGCCGAGGCGCTCCTCAAGTATGAGACGATCACCGGCGAGGACGTGAAAGCGCTCATCGCCGGCGAGACCCTGGACCGCCCGGGTGTCGCCGACCTCCTCGATGAGGAAAACGGTGTCGGCGACCAAGTGGGACAGGCCCGACCGGTCTCCGCGCCCGAGCCGACCCCGGAAGGCACCCCGGACTTCGGCGACGGACCACTTCCACAACCGGGCTAAGGCCCCGTGGAGTTGCGGATTGACGACGTTCTCCGCAGCATCAATACATTCGGGACACAACTGGTGAAGCTGGCCACGCGACACGGGACGCTGAACCTTTCGGGTCTCCCGGTGGTGATGGGCGTGCTCAACGTCACGCCGGATTCGTTTAGCGATGGGGGTCGGTTCTTCGCTGCGGACGCAGCCTCGGGGCGAGCGACCGAAATGGTCCAGGAGGGGGCGGTGCTTATCGACGTCGGCGCCGAGTCGTCCCGGCCGGAGGCGCAGCCGGTTGACGCTGAGGAGCAAATCCGCCGGGCCGTCCCCGTGATCGAAGCCATCCGCGCGGAACATCCGGACGTCGTGATTTCGGCCGACACAACATCGGCTGCGGTGGCGGGCGCGGCGTTGCGCGCGGGGGCGGACATCATAAATGACATTTCAGCGTTGCGCAGCGATCCGGAGATGGCTCCGCTGGTAGCGGATGCCGGCGCGGGGGTTGTGTTAATGCACATGCGGGGGACTCCCGTCACCATGCAGCGCGACCCGCGATACGACGACGTGGTCCGCGAGGTGAAGGACTTCCTCGGCGAACGGATAGGTTTTGCGGTCTCCACGGGAATCGCCCGGTCGCAAATCATCATCGATCCCGGTATCGGGTTCGGAAAAACCATCGAACACAACTGCGCACTGCTGCACCGGCTTGACGAATTGGTGGCCCTGGGGCCGCCGGTTCTGCTGGGCGCTTCGCGGAAGAGCGTCGTGCGTGGGTTTGTAGGGACAGAGCACTCGGCAATGTTGGCCGGTTCGTTGATGTGCGCCCTGGCGGCATGTGTCGCCGGTGCGAAAATCATCCGCGCACACGACGTCTACCAAACCGTCAGTCTGCTGGAGACGGTTCGGGCGGCTCCTTCCATCGGTTCCGCGGTAATGGAGCACTAAAGCAGCGTCCGCTCTCCTACCCCATGTTCGTCAGTTTGAGGTGTGGGAAAGGCCTCCGCAAACCGTACCTTATCCGAAACGCCGGGATGTCTCACTTGCTCTGAAACGCTACACATCCCTCCGGACCGGTTGTGCGTTTACAGGTGGTGAAGATTCGAGTTGGCGTTTATAATCCGGCCCGGTTGCGTGGCGGCCCCGGAGCAGTGAGGCTGGGGGCGGCGCTTGGTTCGCGACTCAGCGGCATCTACGACGAAGGATCGACGATCGATGAGTATTCTAGTCAACAAGAACACCAAGGTAATATGTCAGGGGATTACCGGCCAAGCCGGTGCGTTTCACACGGCCCAGTGCCTCGAATATGGCACGCGGTTCGTCGGGGGGGTAACGCCGGGGAAGGGGGGCACCAAGTCCGACCACGGTCTGCCGGTGTTCAACACCTGTCACGAAGCGGTGCGGGCCACCGGCGCGGACGCGACCATGATCTTCGTGCCGCCGGCCTTCACTGCCGACGCGATCATGGAGGCCGCCGATGCGGGGTGCAAGCTCGTGGTGGCCATTACCGAGGGCGTACCCGCACTGGACATGGTTAAGGTCCGCAAGTTCCTCGACGACCATGGCGTCCTGCTCGTCGGTCCGAACTGTCCGGGGGTTATTACGCCCGGAGAGTGCAAGATCGGCATCATGCCCGGCTACATCCATCGCCCGCTGCAGAACAGCAGCAAGAACGTCGGCATCATCTCGCGTAGCGGCACGCTCACGTATGAGGCTGTTTGGCAGTGTACCACCCGCGGCATTTCGCAAACGACGTGCATCGGTATCGGCGGCGACCCGGTCAAGGGGTTGAACTTCATCGAACTGCTGGAGATGTTCGAGCAGGACCCCGACACCCACGCAATCATTGTGATCGGTGAGATCGGCGGGACCGACGAGGAGTGCGCTGCCCAGTACGCCCGGGAGAACGTCACCAAACCCATTGTCGCTTTCATCGCCGGACAAACCGCCCCGCCGGGCAAACGCATGGGGCACGCCGGTGCGATCATCAGCGGCGGCGAAGGCACCGCGGCTTCGAAGATCGCGGCGCTGAAAGAAGCCGGCATCACCGTCGCCGATTCACCGGCCACCATCGGCGAGACGCTGGCCAAGGTCCTCTGAGTCCAAGGTCCAAGGTCCAAGGTCCTGAGCTGCGGGTGGCGCGCCATTATTCACCGGTTGCCCCGCGCGCGGGGAGAGTCGAAGACAGGCCTAGCGGAGTCGGCAACCACACAGGCCTGCCCGCGCTCCGGTTGTCAACCGTTATCGAGGGGACTATGGTAAACGGCGTCTTGGGAGCGGCGGTGTTGGATCGACTCAAGTTCATGAAAGGCGTGACCATGTGCGCATACAAATCTTGGCTGGTTCTGGTGGTCGCGGGGGTGCTCATCGGGTGCGAGAAGCAGCCCACGTCCTCCGCCGAATCACCGGCTCCTGCGCCCGCCGAAGGGCCGACGCCGACGACCGCTCCCGCGGCCGCGGCACCTCAGCCGAGAATGCCCAGCCCGCACGCGACGATCGCCGGCGGCACTGAAGCGGAGGGGCCGCAGCCGACGGAGAGCAAGCTGGACGGCATCACGCTGAAGATCCCCCAAGGCTGGCTTTACGAAGTGCCCCGGGTCAACCCGCGGATGCCCGAGATGACCCCCAAGGCAGTCTTCCGTCTGGCACCCGTGGAGGGCGACTCCGAGAATGTCTACGTTCGCGTTACGCATTTCCCGCACATGAAGACTGTCCGGGACGAAATGAACTTACAGCGCTGGTATAGCATGTTCGAGCAGCCCGACAGCACCCCTACGAAAGATGCCTCCACCGTGGAGCGCTTTGAGGTCGGCGAAGTGAAGGTTCTTCTGGCCGACATTCCCGGCACCATGAAGGCACCGGGCGCATTCAAGCGGCAGTGGCGCATGCTGGGGGCGATCATCAAGCACGATCAGGGGCCGCATTTCGTTAAGGTGGTTGGGCCGGCCAGGAGCGTAGCGCACTGGAAGGATTCGGTCCGCGCCTACCTCGAGAGCGCGCAAGCCAACTGACGCCGACCGGGCGAGTGGCGGAATGGCAGACGCTGGGGGCTTAAAACCCCCTCCAGGTAATCCTGGGTGTGGGTTCGAATCCCACCTCGCCCAATCAGAACCGCAGTTGTTGCGACGTGAGTGCCAGCCGCCAAGGCATCGGTAGCGGTGAGGCAGTTCTTCCTTCGTTACAGTCGAAGCGCCAGTCGAACGAGACGCTTTAGGATGTGCTCTTTCCCCAGGCACCGCACTGTCGGTCAAGGGGGTGGCCGCCCAGGTTCTGTGGTGGGTCGGCGTGGAACGGAGGCGGACTTCTCCAGCAGCCTTTCGATGACCGCGCTCTCGTACCTCCTGATGCGGTTAATCGCCATCCGGCGCCCTTTCGGCGCGCGGTGTGGACACAGAAATTCCCAGACCAGCTCGCCTTCGGGCGTCACCTCGATTGCCCGGCCGCTGTCGGAGTCGGCGATCAACGTATTGCCGTTCGGCAGCCGCTGGCTGGAACCCTTGCTCCTGGTATAGAAGTCGCCGGGCACCGGCGTTTCGTACAGCCAGACGATACGCTTCTGGATCGGATCGATCTCGATGACGCGCGACCAGCCCCGGCCCAGGCCGTTGTCGAACACTAGAATGTTGCCGTTCGGCAGGTATTGGGCGTCGTGCGGCCCATCGAGCTCCCCCTTGCCCCACGCCCACACGGGCTCCTTTTTGTCCCAGTTGATAACCGCGACGCGATTCTGATGCCGGAAGCAAACGAGAACGTTTGCCAGATCGTAAATGGGGTGTCTGCCCACGAGGTGCTGGTGGTGGGCCCATTCGAGCGAATTCGCGTGGAACACATCGACCCATTGGTGCTTCGGATGGAGCCCCACTTTCACCAAGGGAAAGACCTCGGGCTTGGCGTGCAAAACCTCGTACAAGCTGAACGAGTCAAGCACTGCGCCTTCGTTCGACACCAGCGTGAAGTGATCGCCCCGTGTGTCGAACCGTGGATGAATCTCCGGAATCCTGCGCGGTTGAAAAGTCAGCGTCAACAACTGACCATCAGGCGTGCGCTCGATGTCGTGATGTACGGAGATCTTTCGCTTCCATAGCAACTCGCCCTCCCAGTTGAACCGCAACAGATAGCGGTCGTTGTTAGTCGGAAGTTCATTCGGTGCCCAGGGCTCCTCGGCGCCGAGGGCGAGCAGATCGCCGTTGGGCAGCAGCTTCACGTTCACCCAGTTGTGGCCGCGATGACTCCACCATCGCACAGTATCCCCTTCGGCGTCAATCAGCTCGGCGGCGCAGAGTTTGAACACGCTGTAAAGGTTGTAACCGGGGTAGGAACGCTCGCGTACGTGCAGGACGACGCTTTCCTGGTCCGCTTTTTCTCCATCCTCCCTCTCGACCACACCGGCGTAGCCCAGTGACCGCAACCTGTCGATGTCGGCGCGAAGCTGCTCCTCCGCTGATTGCTGATCGATGGTACTCTCGTTCGAGGCGGGGGTATCACCAGCTCTGCGGCAGCTCACCAAGCCACAGGCTACAACCACTACGCTGAAACACAGAGGAATGCCTCTACGCGTTTGCATAACTTGCAACGATCAAAACCACTAGTTCCCCGTTGCGAACGGCGTCCTTACTTCGCGATCCCGCTACCCAGGATTCCCCGTTTACAGTTTACACGCTTCTGGACTATGATCCTACCTGAAGGAGGTAGTCTTTCGCAAGCGGGCGAGGTCTGGAGGCTCTGCTTCTATCCTTCGCGCGCAGGCCGGGCCGCTGGTGGAATCTGCCCCAATGGATCCGGAAAACGTCGGCTTCAACGGCAACGGACACGAACAAGGTGAGGCCCATGAGTGCGTTGGTCATTGACGGTCGGTCACTTGCCGAACGGATCAAACAGCACACGGGGGAGGAGATCGAGGCGCTTCGCCGGCAGGGTATCGCCGTCCGGATGCACGCGGTGATGGTCGGCGAGCCCGCCGCCGGAAGAATCTACGCCCAGTCCCAGGACTCCAATTGCGCGGACGTGGGGATCGAGTATCGTCTGCACGCCCTGCCCGCCGGTGCCCGCGAGGAGGACATCCGCGATTGCATCCGACAACTCAACGACGATCCCGAGGTAACCGGCATCATGCTTCTCCTGCCCCTGCCGGAGGGAATCAACACCCCCACCGTGCAGTACTGCATCGACCCCTACAAGGATGTGGAAGGCGTAAACCCTTCGAACCTCGGGCTGCTGTTCTACGACACCCCGATAATTGCGCCGTGTACGGCGTTGGCGGTGCTCGCGATTCTGCGCGAGGCCGGCTGCGACGTCCGCGGGAAGCACGCTTGCGTGATCGGCCAGGGGTCTGTCGCCGGCCGCCCGATAACCTTGGGTCTGCTGGCCCAAAATGCCACCGTCACCGGTTGCTGCGTGGACACGCCGGACATCGCCGCGTACACCTCTTCAGCGGACGTTATCGTCGCCGCGGCGGGCGTCCCCGAGCTGCTCCAGGCCCGGCACGTCAAACCGGGCGCCATCGTGATCGACGTGGGGATCAATCGCGTGCCCGGCGAGACGGACGAGTGCGGTAAGCCGCGCATCGTGGGCGACGTCGATTTCGAGGCGGTCAAGGAAGTCGCCTCGGCGATCACCCCCGTCCCCGGGGGCGTGGGACCGGTGACCGTTGCCATATTGCTGCGCAGCGCGGTGGAGGCGGCCCGAAAGCAGCGCCACCAGCGGCATATCATTCGTTGACTTGATGCCGGTTCCCGGATTACTAGAATAGGGGGTGGCTTCGCACACCGGTCCGATCCGGGGGGAAGATGACGGAAGACTCCGTGAAAAACGCAATCCAAACCGAGCACGCCGCGGACGACGACGGAGACGCCCCGTTGGCCTCGACACGGGACGCCAAGGCCCGGGTGGACAAGTACTTCCGTTCCGTGATGAAGATGAACGCCTCCGATCTGCACCTGAAAGCGGATACGGCGGCGCACGTGCGGCTCGACGGCGTGATCCGGGCGCTCCAAGGCGAACCCATGTCCAATGAACTCATCGAGGACATGCTTCTCGAAATCATGTCACCCGAGCAGCAGGCACTGTTCGAGAAGAACGGGGCGTGCGACTTCGCCCGTCAGGTAGGAGATGACCGTTTCCGCGTCAACGTGTTCCGGCAGCGCGGGTTGACCTCGGTCGCCGCCCGGCGGATCCCCAACGAGATCCTCAGTTACGAGCAGCTCCATCTACCGCCGGTGCTCGAAAAGCTGGCCGACCACCGTCAGGGGCTGATCCTGCTGACCGGTATCACCGGCAGCGGCAAGAGCACCACGATCGCCTCGATGCTACAGCAGATCAACCGCAGCCGGGCTTGTCACATCGTGACCATCGAGGACCCCATCGAATTCATCTATCAAGACGACAAGGCATTCATCAACCAGCGTGAGATCGGGCTGGATGTGGCGGACTTCCACGAAGCTCTCAAATACCTGATGCGTCAGGACCCCGATGTGGTGCTCATCGGCGAGTTGCGGGACGAGGACACTTTCGCGGCGGCGCTGCAGGCGGCGGAATCGGGGCACCTGTGTTTCGGAACCATCCACGCCTCCAGTTGCGCAGGTGCCATTTCGCGTCTGCTGGAGCTGTTCCCCGAGCAGGGCCGGGCGTTGGTGCGTAGTTCGCTGGAGTTTAACCTGCAGGCCATCATTTGTCAGAAGTTGTTGCCCGGTATCCGCAAGGACGTTCCCCAGATCCCCGCGGTGGAGGTGATGATCGCCACCACCACCGTCCGAAAGTTGATCGGCGAAGCCCGGGACAAGGACATCAACGGTGTGATTCGGAACTCCTACCACGAAGGGATGATCGACTTCACCGAATCCCTCCGGAGGTTGGTCGAGACGGAGATGATCTCGGCCAAGACCGCCTACGAGAACGCACCGAACCCGGAGGAACTCAAGATGCGGCTCAAAGGGATTAGCGTGAGCAGTGGTGGTATAATCGGCTAGCCCGGCTTAAGCTACGCCGTGCCCGATGTTCGAAGCTCACACTCGTAAACGGACACTCGAAAAAGATGCACACCGCAATTGTCACCCTGGCGCAGATCGAACTGGGAGGTCACTTCAACTACGTTAAGCTGGTGGTGGTCGCCGTGCTCGTGGTCGGCTGGGCCTTTGCCTGCCAGTGGGCGGACCTGGACGCGGTGTACGTCAAGACCAAGCGGGAACAGTGGAACCTCATCGTGCTCAGCGGCGGGGTCGCAGGGTTGTTCGTGCTGTTCTTCGTGAGTTGGCCTGGAGGCTTGTTCTTCCTGGGACTTTCCTTCTTCATCCTTCTGGCCGGCGGCGGGCTGCTGGCGTATGTCTTTCACCGCAATGGCCGGGTGGTGAAGAAGGCCCGCGTGCTCACCGTGGGACATCTGAAGCGCCTGCTGACGCGAACCGGGGGCGACAAGACGGAGAAGATCGACAAGGGCATTCGGGTTCTGCTGGCCGACGGAGAAGGAAAATCGGTGAAACGGCCGGAAGAAACGGCGGAGATCGAGTCCTTCGACGAGACCCAGGAGTTTCTCTTCGACGCGTTTTGGCACCGCGCCACGGGGGTGGACCTCGCTGTCGGGGCGGAGAAGGTCCGGGTGATATACCGCATCGACGGGGTGGCCTCGGAGAAGCCCGATGGGATCACGGTCGAGGCCGCCGAGTTGGTGATCGGTTACATGAAGAAGCTGGCGGGGCTGAATTCCGAGGAACGCCGCCGTCCCCAAACCGGGCACTTTCATGCGGCTTTGCTGGCCGACGGAGCCAGCATGGCGCGCGTGGAGGTCACTACCTCCGGATCGACCACCGGCGAGAGGCTTCGGCTCCGTGCCCAATCACCCGCGGAACTAAAGAAGGTCGACGAGTTGGGCATCGCTGAGCCTCGGGTGGAAGGTTTCCGGCAGCTCATCAAGGCCAAGACCGGCTTGGTCATCTTCAGCGGCCCCAAACAGAACGGAATCACTACCACCCAGTACGCTGTGATGCGCGAACACGATGCGTTCATGCAGAACCTGCACACTCTTGAGAAGGCGCCGCTGCTGGAATTGGACAACATCACGCAGCACAAGTACCGTAACGATCCGGACGTCAGCTACGCCCGGCAAGTCCAAACCGTGCTGCGGCGCGAGCCCGACGTCCTCCTGATCGGCGAATGCGAGGACCGCGAGGTCGCCAAACTGGCCTGCGACGCGGCGGGCGATGACAAGAAGATATACTTGGCCCTCGAAGCGGGCAATTGCATCGACGCCCTCGCCCGGTTCCTAGCCTTTATAGAGGACCCGAACGCGGTAGCTAAGGGCCTGCTCGGCGTGGTCAACCAGCGCTTGATTCGCATTCTCTGCACAACTTGTCGCCAGTCGTACCGGCCCGACGAGAAGCTTCTGCGAAAGGCGAATCTGCCCGCAGACAAAATCGACACGTTCTATCGCCGTCCCACCGAACCAGTGCTCGACAAACGCGGGCGCGAGACCATCTGCCAGACCTGTCGGGGCAGCGGCTATCTCGGACGCACCGGGGTGTATGAACTGCTGGTGTTGGACAAGAACACTCGGGCGCTGATCGCCGACGGGGCCCCCCTGAAGGCGATCAAGGCTCAGGCACGCAAGAAGCGCATGTACTACCTCCAGGAGGAGGGGCTTCTGAAGGTAATGGACGGCGTTACCAGTCTCAACGAAGTCCTGCGCGGCTTGCGCGTGGAGAGCCAATAGAAGGAGACCCGTGATGTGGCTTTCCCTGTTAATCATTCTCCTGCTGTTGAGCATCGCCTATTTCCACGCGATCCAGGGCTTGTTCAGCGCCCTGCTCAGCGCCGTTCTGGCGATACTCTGCACGGGGTTGGCCTTCGCCACTTACGAATATGTCGCGGTCGAGCTCCTGGTTTCGTTGAAACCGGATTTCGCTCTGGGTCTGGCGCTCATGGGCATGTTCGTCATCCCGCTGTACGTGTTGCGGACGTTGCTGGACAAGTACGTGCACCGCGCCTGCCTGCTTCCGCTATTTCTGGACAAGGCGGGGGGATTCGTGTTCGGTGTCATTACCGCCTACGTCATGGTGGGGATGCTGGCGATCTGTCTCCAGCTCCTACCGTTCGGCAACGGCGTGCTCGGGTTCGCGCGCCTGGATCGTGCTGATCCCGCCCAGGAGGAGCAGAATGAACTCTGGCTCAAGCCGGATCGATTCGCCGCTCGCCTGGCGTCCATGCTGTCCGGTGGCATACTGAGTGGTGAACATTCCTTTGCCCGGGTCCATCCGGATTTCGTCACCGAGATTGGCTGGATCGAGGGCGTCTTCCCCACTGACCAGGGCGATCGGCGCTGGGTACGCCGGTTCGTGCCGCCGGGTTCCATGAGCGTCATGGGGGCGTGGGAGGACAGCTACGTCTATCGCAAGAGTGAAGACTCCCGGAGCGGTGCTCCCGAGTACATACCCAAGTCCGCCCCGGATGACAAGAAACTGATCCGTGTGCAGATGCAGCTCCGGCCCGAAGCCCAGGACGCCGACAATCAACACCGTTTCACGCTATATCAGGTGCGGCTGGTGGGGGACGTCGAAGACGACCAGCCGGCGCAGTATCACGCCATCGCTGTTGCCGACTCCCAGGAACCCGACAAGGCCATCTACGAAACGAAGGGTGGTGACCCTCTCCCGTGCCAGTTGCTGGCACCGGCGGGGAATATGGTGGACGTGGTGTTCGAGGTGCCCAAGGACTTCACGCCGCGTTTTGCCGAGTATAAGAGCGGGGCGCGGGATATGGTCAAGCTGGGCGAGGCGCCGCTTGCGGGCATGGCCGTCGCCCGCGCCGGCACCGCTCCCACCGGCGCTTCGGGTCGGCGAGACCGCGTCTCGGGCGTCGCTCTCGCGGGGTCGCTCTTCTCCGAGGACTTCCCCAACGGGCTCACTATGACTAACTATCAGAGCACCAACGTTGAGATTGACCATGCCAAGCAAGCGCTCAAGAACGGGCATATCCACGGGTGGGTGACTAATCAAGGCAGACGCAAGACCGAAGCCCCAGTGTCGTCGTTTGACGTGCCCGCCGACAAACGACTGCTGCACCTCAGCGTGAAGAGCCTCGCCCCGCAAAGTACGTTCGGCAAGGCTCGGAATCTCGCGGTCACCACGGTGAAGAACTACATCGTGACCGACAGCAGCGGTCGCCAATATCTCCCGGTGGGGGGCTACGTCGCCGCGAAGCTGGGCGTCAAGGACTATGTGGAGATTCAGTATTTCCCCGAGTACGCCGAGATGACCGGTCGCGGCATTCAACCCTGGGAGAGGCTTCGCGAAAACCGCCTGCAGGGTGACTACACCTATGTGCTGCTTTACTTGATCAACCCCGGCGCCAAGTTGGTCGGCTTTAGCACCGGCGGCGGCGGTGCCCAGGCCGTCGATCTGACGGACAGAAACCTCGTCGCCCCCAGGTAGCAGATGTCGCGCAAAACCTGTTGGCGGCTTCGTCGTCATTGAGCTGAAGCGGGATCAGGGCGACGACGAGGCGTTCGGACAGGTTTCTCGTTACATGGGGTGGGTTGCCGACAACATGAACCAGCCGGAGGGTGTTCCGGTGACCGGGATCATCATCGCGGCGGAGATCACGCCCAAGCTCGAAGCTGCCGCGAAGACAAACCCGAATGTGCGCCTCGTGGAATACGCCATCCGGCTTGAACTGTCGGCGAAGGGATAGAGGATGTTTGCAGTATTGCTCCACCGCAGGAGATCGACCGAATGCCAAGAACCCTAACCGACGACGAGATTACCAGCTTCGTCGCAGAATCCAAGCCGTTGCGCAAGAATTGGACGACGCGCCTTCGACCGCGCACGAAGTCCAATTACCAGCATGCCCAACGAGACTTGGAGGTTCAAGGTGAAGCTGGGAATTGCTTTCGCATCATCATCCGGCAGAACGCGATCAACCGGCTCGATTTCTCACTTATCCTGACATTCAAAGACACGGACGGGAGCGAGTTCGTCCTTCGTCGTTACAACGGAAAGCATCCGTCCCAACACACGAACAGGCTGGAGAAGGCACGCGGCGAACCGAACAGCAGTTTCCGCAACAGATTCCACATTCATAAGGGCACTCAGCGGTATCAGGAGCCAGGGTTACCGATAGATGGCTATGCTGAGGTAACAACGGAGTACGCATCGTTCGACACGGCACTTCAAGCATTCGTCCAGTCGAACGGTATCGTGCTTCCTGGGGACGACGAACCGTCCCTTTTTGATCCCAAGGGAGTCGCATGATGAACACGGCGGAATTAGAACGCGAGTTCAAGCGCAAGGTCTGCGACGAGATCGATGTCGAGCGTGAAGGAATCGACCGTTACATCGTCTACACACCCTTCATGTTCGATGATGGTGACCATTTCGTGATCGTCCTCAAGAAACACGACGACCGTTGGCGATTCACGGACGAGGGTCACACCTTCATGCATATGAGCTACGGAGAAATCGACCTGTCGCAA
>JAUWNF010000436.1 GCA_030612785.1 Phycisphaerales bacterium | reverse complement strand
CGGCGTTAATTGGGGCTCTGGGTGACGAGAACGTGGACGTTCGCAGGCTTGCTGCCGAGGCGCTCGGCCAACTCGGACTTGAGGCGCGGGCTGCTGTGCGGGCTCTCATACGAACGCTGCGAGATGAACATATGATCGTCGCGGGTTACGCAGCGTGGGCTCTGAAACAGATCGGCGTCGCACCTGGCGATTGCATTCGAATCGAAGTACATGACAAGTATGGGCTCGCAAAGCACTCGTTTGCTTGCCTACAGGACCAGTTGGAACCGCTGGAGGGGTTTGTTTCCAGTCTTATTGAGGCGTTGCACGATGATGAGAGCGCTAGCCGAGTCACCCGCACCAACGATCCTGCTGGATCTCAGAGCCTCCGAACGGTGCGGCCGTCGGCGGTGGGTGTTCGGCAACCGGAACGAACCGATGTCGGAGAGCGCCTGGCAGGGAATACTGGCACACGCCCGCAAGTTGGCCAGCCTGCCAGATGGCCCACCCGCCGCGATGACCCCACGGTGACCCCGCCTTGCGAGCCGGGCACAGCCCGCTCGATGGACACGTTTTGGTCAGGCGGACAACTGTGTCAGAACCGTTAACTTCGGGGAGCCGAAGTTAGCGCATCTGCAATGATTGTTCGCCGTCTCTCGGACACGAAGACTGCGAGGGCGCCGGTGAACCAACCCGGCCAATCCAAGGAGAAGCACGCGGCGCGCGGTGGTCCGCGCTCCGGGCACTGGATGGCGTCGTCAGCCCTGTCGTCCGGGATGTTCGTCGTCTGGCTGAGCTTGCTCCGTGTTCGAGTTCCGGCGGACATCCCGTCGTCGGCAGTGCCCCTTCCAACCGCGATCATCGGGGTCGGGGGTCCCGTGCTTGCCAAAGCGGTAGGCCACCCTCACCGCCGCCGCTGTCCGGTCTCCAGGGAGAATACGAGCGATCTCAGCGAACGTCATCTCCTCAATATCTCGCATCCGCACAACGGCCTCACCGTACTTTTCGTAGAACGGGATACGACGCAGCGGCACCTCAAGCTCGCATCCGAAGCCGGAGACGTCCGGCAACCGCCTTTGACCGTCGGCGTTGGCCACGGCGCTGCTGGCGGCGGCGCAGTCGAGCGTCAAGCGTGCCACGAGATGCTGGCGGCGTAACCACGGCAATTGCGCGAGATGCACCGTGATCTCAGGGATCATCCGACGCAACACCAACGCTGCCCTCCGCGGCGCGGCGGCCATCAGCTTTGCGAAATCCTGGTCGAGCGTCTGCTCGACCCATTCGTACGACGGCAGCACCAGGGGCGCGTTCGACCTGTGTTCGATCTCGCGGAGTTCGAGTCCGAGCGACGCTCTGTTTTGTTCGCGCTCGCGGATGGCAGAGTCGATGGTGTTTGAATCTCCGCGCGCCAGAGCGTCGGAGAGCCGTAGTAGTTCAGCGTCGATGGCTGCAATACGCTTCCTGAGCGTCTCCGCCTGCTCTGGGCTGACAGCACTCGCTGTGCTGATCTCGCTCTGAAGCAGCGTGAACACCATGTCGACCACGAGGTGCTCCCGCAACTCCGGAGCGATCGCTTCTAGGAGTCGCTCCTCGGTCACCGGGCGGTTAGCTGTAACATTGTTCTTGCAGAGCCCCGCTGTCGCGTTTGGGCACCCGTAGTAGCCACCTTGGTGCCCGGCGGTCTGCGTTAACTTGGCGCCACAAAGGCCGCAGCGAAGCAAGCCAGCGAACATGTGCTTGGGTGCGTAGTCCCGGGAGCTACCGGACCCAGGCTTCCAGCCCTTCCGCCCCACCGGATGCACCTTGTGGATTTCCTCAAAGCGCCGCAGGGTGTCTGCCCAAGTCTGCTCGTCAACTATGGCCAGAGCGGGATCGTGAGTCTCAATACGCTCGGCGAGATCCTGCTTACGTGTCTCGAGTCGGCCAGTATCCGGGTTGCGCACCGTCCTGATGTTGTTCCTGCTGCGATACCCGCGATAACGCCGATTGGTCAGGATCTTGTGAACGTGGTTGAATCTCCAAACGAGTGTGCGCGCCTTCCCGCCCAACGGTACCTTGAGGTCGTTCAGTCTTCTCACAATCGCAGCTATGCTCATTTTGTCGATGGCAAACCACTTGTGGATCTGCCGGACTACTTCCGCCTCTTCCTCGTTGATGACGAGCTTTTTGTAGGGCGACTTGTCGGGAGCACGGGGTGGCAGCCCCAATGCCGCTGCCTCTTTGTTCGTGAGTGGAACCGACCAAAAGCCGAAGCACCAGTCGCCGTTCGACAGGCCTCGGTTCATGTTGCCGTCCATACCGCGCTTGACCCGGAAGCGAGCATCGCGGGTAGCGGTTTGATCCTTGTAGCCTCCGAAAATCAGATGGAGATCCGAACTTTCATCAGCCAGGTTGATTCCGAGGTTGACGACCCAGAGCTCGGCCCCGTAGTGCCGGAATATGCTCTGGACGTACAACGCGTCCTTGAGCGTCCGCGCGAAGCGGGCTTGCTCGTCGACGTAGCAGCGCTTGATCTTCCCGGCGCGAACTCTGTCGAGCACCCGATCCCAGTTGGGTGCCGTGGTGTCCTTGACGCTGAATGCGACATCCTGCTCCAGGTGGCCAGGAATCGCGCCGTGACGGGCGACCGCGAACTTTCGGCAGCGCTCGTCTTGATCGTCGATGCTCGTGGGACTCTGATCCTGGTGCGAGTACCGCGCGTACGTTTCGGCGGTTGGATCCCGTGTGGGTTCCACCGAACCATCTGCCTCTACGTTCATTGTTCTAGCCTCCAAACTCAAATATAAGAACGGGCAGCGGGCCGGTGTGCGCCGCTGCCCCTGAGACACAACAAGACGATGACGGGCAGACCGCGCGGGGTTTCTAGGTATCGAGATTTGTGCTTAATTTGTGCTTGTCGCGCGTCAAAATGACCGGAAACAACCGGAAGCAAGCGGTAGCAACTGGAATCGCTAACTTGAGCGCTCGTCAGCAGTTGTGCTGTAAATGAAGTGAGCTGTGCGAGTTGCGTGCGGAGGCCCGGGCGAATCCCTCCCTCTCCGATCATCTTGATGCCTGTGAGTTCTAAGTCCTGAGTTCACAGGCGATTGCCGTTCCGGGACCATCCCCGGAGATCCCAGTTTGTGGCGGTTTTGTGGCGTTTTGTGGCGGGGGGATTCTCTGCGGGAGGCCCGGGCCATGCCCAGAAAACCAGCCCCATTCCGAGTGGGCCGCGTGTCTGTCTACCCGCGCGGCCGCGCGTGGTACCTTTGCTATTACCAGGACGGTCGCCGTCACCGGCCGCGAGCCGGCGCCGACAAGGACGCGGCGCGCCAGTTGGCCGCTCAGATCAACGCCCAACTCGAGACCGATGCACCAACTGTGCTCAGCTTCGAGCCGATCAGCGTGGTCGATCTGCGCGAACGATGGCTCGCCCACCACGAGCACGTACGCCGCTCGTCGATCTCCACGATCCGACGTTACCGAGCTGCCAGTGAGCACCTACTGCGATTCCTGAAAACCGTGCAGTCCGTCAAGTTGGCCTCGCACTTCCAACCCCGCCACGCCGAAGATTTCGCCAGGTGTCTGCGCAGTTGCCAAGTCGCGCCCAACGGCCATGCCAAAGCCCGCAAGCGGCCGCTTCGAGACAAGGGCGTCAAGTTCATCCTCGAGGTCTGCCGCACCATGTTCAACTATGCGCTGAAGCGGCGCAACTTGTCCTCCTATGCCGAAAATCCCTTCACTGCCATTGAGATCGATCGGATCCCGGTCGAGGATGCCAAGCCCTACTTCGGGTTTACCGAAGACCAGGAGCGCGCCTTCTTCGAATCCTGCAATGAATGGCAGTT
>JAUWNF010000707.1 GCA_030612785.1 Phycisphaerales bacterium | reverse complement strand
CGCCAGTGGTCGATAGCAAAGGTGACGGGCGCACGGACCCCAACGAAGGTTCGGGACCGGAGTAGGCCTGCGCCCGCTGTGAACGTAGACCTACCCCATGTTTGTCAGTTTCGATCGTAAGGGAACTTCAACGTTTGGCTGCCGAGTTGAGGCTTCCGATGTCGGTCTGTCATTTTCCCCCAGGACCGAGCAAGTGGAACAAGGTGGAACATCGGCTGTTCTCGTTCATCAGCTCCAACATCGCGATGACTTCCACGGCGATTGGAACTATACCATTCGGCCAAGACGGAAAAGATGACTTGATACAGTTATTTCATCGCAGGCCCTAACAGTTGAATGGCCGCGCCTCCTCGGGCGAGGGGGTACGGAAACCGGATAGAAGGTTAGGCCGATCGAACCCCCTTTGCTCTTGACGGCCCCGGCTTCATAGAAGGGGCGACAGACACATGTTCACACGGCGAGCGTTTCCGCCGCCCCCTTGCCTCCACCAACCCATCGTGGATATGCTTACGCCATGGCTCAGCTACGTTATCTCGATCAGGCCGGTCATCTGCAAACGATCAACCTGGGCGAAGGCCCCTTTCTGATCGGCCGCCTGGACACCTGTCAGATCGTCTTCAACGACGACATGGTCTCGCGCGAGCACACCCGCATCGATCACGAGAAGGGGGGACGGTACGGCATCCGCGACCTGGGCAGCCGCAACAAGACCGTGGTCAACGGACAGGTAGTGAGCGAAGCTCTGTTGCAGCCGGGCGACTTCGTGCGCATCGGCGAGCACGTGCTGGAGTTCATCGATGAAGGAGCCCAACACCAAAGCCTGGGGCTGGACTTTCTGACTCCCGACCGGCGCGATCCGCCGGGGAGCGACTGGATCAAGATCAAGGCCCCCATCACGCTCTTGCCGGTCCAGATCGAGCGCTTGTCGGGACTGTCGGCCGACCTGGGCATGACCGCCCGCCAGGAAGACGTCGCCGAAGCGGCCCTGGCGCGCCTGATGCTCGACACACAGGCCGAACGCGGTTTCGCCGCCCTGCGTGGCTAGAGAAAGAACCACCTCGGCGTCAGCGCCCAGCGGGGGCTGACTCCGTCACCCACGGGGGCGCGCGTCCCGGTCAGCGAGACCTTCGTTTACAACGCCATTTTGCAGCAGGTTGCCGGCAGATACCCCAAGGACTCCGCGAAGATCGACCCCAAAGCCGGCTACGCCGCGGCGGGCTTGGTAGCTCCGCTGATGTTTCGAGGTACGGTTATCGGATTGATCTACGTGGATCGGCCGGTCGCCAAGAAGCCCTTCACCCCAATGGACCTGCAATACACCGCGGCGGCGGGCGGGCACATCGGCGCGCGGATGGCAGACGCCTCGGTTCGTCTGGCCCAGAACGCCCCGCGCGAAGGCAGTGCCTGGCTGACGACGCTCCGGCGCCTCCAAACCGCGATGACCGCGCCACCGGCAAGCGGCGAACTGTTTGACGTGTCCTGTAAGCTCTTCCCGGGGCAGAAACGCTGTGGCGACTTCTGCGACGTTATCAACCTCGACGACCACCGTGCCGCCGTGCTGGTCGTCGATGGCGGTGGGCAGGGTATTGCTGGACTAGTGCAGGCAGCGGCGTTCCGAGGCGGAATTGCCACGGCGCTGGAAGCCGGCGGCGAGGACCCCGATGTCGCCGCGATCATATCCGCACTGAATCGCTCAGCCGCTCATCAGAAAACGCGCCAATTAGTGACCTGCACGCTGGTATTGGTGGATGCGGCCTCGGCTCAGATC
>JAUWNF010000170.1 GCA_030612785.1 Phycisphaerales bacterium | reverse complement strand
AGCCAGGAGGTCTTCGTCAAAGACCTCCTTTTTCTTATCGGCAAGTTCCTTGAACCGGACATAAGCCCTCGCAAGCTCTTCCGGTTTGAGCTTGAAGCCCAGTTTCTTCAACTTCTCGACGGCGGCCGCCGAGCGGCCCCGCGCAACGGCCTCCAGCGCGATCCCTTCGTGCTCCGTCATCTGCGCCGCGGTCACGGCACGATATGCGGCCCGGGCCTCCTCGGGAGCACGGAAGTACTCCCGCTTCCCGTGCACTCGAATGTAGTAACGACCCGATTGTTTATGGAGCGAAACGCCGGTATATTCTATACCGTTGATCCGGACGTACTTGCGGGGTTTCGGCATGGGTAGATCTCTCAGACACTAGATTCCACAGTCGGCCTAGAATCTACCGCGCTACCGCGAATGGGTCAGAAGAATATGGAGAGGTGTCCGAGTGGCTGAAGGAGCCGCACTCGAAATGCGGTCTGCGGGTAACCGTAGCGGGGGTTCGAATCCCTCCCTCTCCGGTACTCTGATGGGCGGCCTTCCTAAGTGGTTGGCCGCCCATTACTTGCGCTCTATCCCGCTTTTCGTGCATTGCTATTGTGCTTAATTTGTACTTGTTTGGCTTCCGCGGCTGACCCGCCATCCGGGCTCGGCCCGAAGGGGACGCCGGACATTGCCCGGCGGCTGTCGGCGTCGCCCAAACTGTAGTACCGCAGGACGATCGACAGATCGCTGTGCCCGACCCAGGCCATCAGTTTGAACGGCTCCACCCCGTTGTTGGCGCAGAACGACACGAAGAAATGGCGGAAACCGTGGATGGTGTTGTCCATGATGTCCAGCCGCTTCAAGATCCGCTTTAGACTCACCAGGGCATGGCGGTCAGAAATCTGGTGGCCACCTTTGGGATACGCGGCGCTTGGCATCGCCGTGAATACGAAGCGGTGTCTCCGCGGGCGCCGGGCGAGCATGCGGGCCACACGCGGATGTAAGGGGACCACCCTGTCGTCGCCATCCTTCGGCTTCCATTCACCAGGCTTCGCTCGGACGTGCAGCATCCCGCCGGCGCCGTCTTCATCGATTTCAATGTCGAGCCAAGTCAGCCATCTCGCCTCGCCGATCCGCAGGCCGCAGAACGCCAACAACTCAAACAAGTCTGCGTACGTATCGTTCTCGCCGATGATCCGGTCGACCTCATCGAGCGTGTACGTGGGCGCCGGCGTTTGCCTTGGACGCTTGAGCTTCAGCTTCTTGAGCGGATGGGTCGTGATGTGGTTGCGATCGTGAGCGTAGTTGAGGAGCTGTTTGCACAGAACCGATTCATGATACAGCGTCGCCGCAGCGACTTGCGGCTTTCGCACGGCTCGATACTTCTCGACCAGCGCGAGGGTGACGCCCCTGATGTTCGTAACCCCTTCACTGGCGAAGAACTGCCCCAGTCGCTCGAGCTCTGGCTTGTATCGTTTGATCGTGCTAGCGGCGAGGTCTTCGGTCACGGACTTCTCGAGGTACGCTTCGATGATCTCGGCTACGGTCGCGTCCGGCTGTGCCGGCTGAAACGTGCCGGCGATGATCTGCCCGTCAAGGCGGGCAGCGCGAATTCTGGCTTCCTTCTTGCTCCTTGTCTTGAGCGGTACGCGCTGTTGTCGGCCCTGGGCGTAGAATTCCGCCCACCAGCGGGTTCCGCGGAGGTAGCAGGAGATCTGCCCACCAACGCGAAAACGGCTGTCGCTAGTCTTGTCGGAACGTTTATTCATTTCAGGATTGCTCCTAGTCTTCGAAAAGGAATCGGACAAAGCGGTCGCGGAAGATCCGTAGCCGCTTTCCCTTGCGCCGGGCGCAGTGCAGAAGCAGGCCCCGGTGTGACCAGTCGTATATGCTTTTGATCGAGACGCCAGCGAGGGCGGCTGCCTGGGGAACGGTCAGAACGGGTGGATACTCATCATCCCAGCGGCCGCGGAATGCGCGGTCGATTTCCGCATCGGTGAGCCGAACGTTGTTTTTCGGATGCCGTCCCACAATGAACGCCCTGGATCTGGCCAGCACGGACCGCAACCTATCCACCGATCGATTATTCAGGCGGAGAAGGGCGTGATCGTGGGAAAGCTCATGGAAAGTTCTTCCCACGTTTTCAAGAGTGGTGGCGTTCAGTCAACGAGTGCGTCGTCGTATCGCGGTCCGGAGCTTGCGCACGGACTCGCAATCGACTCCGACATGGTGCGCGATCGCCGCGTCGATACGACCGATGTTGCGTGGGAATAGGCGGGGATGGCGCGATCTTAACGCGTTCAAGACGTGATGAACGATGAGCATGTTCCCGTAGCGAGCGACGCCGAGGTCGTCGCTCTCCCGGCGGATGATCTTTCCCCAGCCCGCTAGGTGCGCGGGCAGTCGCTGCGCCTGGATTGCAGTGCCGATCTCGCGCAGCTCATCCCGACTGGGAACGGGAAACGTATCGGGCAGAAACATCCCGAACCCACCGGCATTGAGGTGCCTGAGCATGATCGGGGACTGGAGTATCGGAACCTGCGGGCCCAACGGAACGGGAAGATCACGCGCGGCCATGCCCTGAAGCCGCCAGCGGACGCAGAAATCCGCGAGCTCGCACAGGAACGCTTCGTGTTTGCCTCGGGGTTTCCGCCGCGGGTCGTATGCCATCCACGTGAGCCCTGCAGGTGGAAGCCCGTAACGGTCTATGGCACCATGGTGCCGACGGTACAGCGTATCACGCTCTGCCAGGAAACCACGGTTAGTGACGAGCCAACCAGCGAAGCCGCGGGGGACATTGGCCAGGTGCCCGAGCTTGCGCCGTAGCTCAGCGTGAACATCAGCACTAGGCGGCGGCTTGCCGGCCCGGGAGTTGTACTGCTGCATGAGATCCCAGTAGATTGCGACGTCGCGTTCAGTGGACCGGAGCAAGTCGTACTGGACCGGGCGACCACCCTCGTAGCCGACGATACCGACGCGCTCGCAATGATCCGTAAGTCGGCTCTCGACTTCTTGGGCCCGCGCGTCCAGACGCGGCCCTCCGTTTCGATCTCCGAGTGCCTCCAGCATTTCCGCCGGAATCGCGTAAAGTGGATCGTGCTGCAGGCGCGACTCGTTCCGCAGAGCCTTGGGCAATTCCATGGTCCTGCCGCCCACAGCGGGCGTACGCTGTCGCTTTCTGAGTGCCTTCCGCGCTGCCATCGTCGCAACTCCCAGCAGACCTTGTCCTTCACATCATACACGGGACCCTGAGCGCGTTCAGGCGGTTGAGTTCAAAACCGCGTCTTTCCAGTAGCGATTCTTAGGTTTCCCGGAACTCCGCGGCGGGTTCGTGAGGCGACGGGTGGCGACGCTGTTGCTCCTCCAGCCACCGCTTGGCCAAGGCCTCGGCGAGCAGCTGAGCCAGATCCTCAAGCGGTTTCGGCAGGTTGCCTGTCGACGCCGGGGATGATCTGGGGCGGCCGGATATGGTCTCTGTCGGCCGACCGGTCGATGATCGGTCTGGATCTGATCGGGCCATGGGTTTCTCTCCATGATAATCGTGCCTCCACCACCAGAGGCGGGGCGCGGATTCACCTGCGCCCCGCCGCGGTCTTAGTGCTCCGATTCGTAATATCGGTGACGTATTCCAATCGGGATTTCATGCCGCAGCCTGCTCCGGTGGCATTTGGGTTTCCGAAAGCTTGGACAGGACGCGTTCCAGGTCCTGCTTCGTGAACTTCCACTCAAATGGTCGCGCCTATTCCTCGTAGCGCGCGCCAAACTCCAGCAGCGCGGTCTCGACCGCCTTCAAGTCCCCGAATTCGTTGGGGGTCAGGACCTTGCGTTGGACCACAGAGAAGTAGATTCCGATTTGGTTCAGCCAACTGGCGTGAACCGGCGTATGAACCTGGACGGCATGCGGATACCACCCGGAAAGGCGTCGCACGGAAGCAGCGCCACGATGGGAGGACCCATTATCGGTGATCCAAAAGACCCGACGCGCCGAACGCTAAGGCTCCTGTTGCATCACCTGGTCGACCAAGCGATGGTAGGCGTCGATACCGGTGGTGCGTTCACCGCGGCCAAGAACCTTGGCCCGATGGACATCCCACGCTGCCAGGTAGGCCAAGGCACCCCCGCGCTGATATTCGAACTCCACCAGACGGGTCTTGCCCGGCGCGGGCGCCTTTCCGGGATGAGGGCGCCGCCGGGCCTGGACGCTGGTTTTTTCGTCGGCGCAGATCACATATTCGTCATCTCGTAGCGGCTTGCCGGCGCATATCCGGTGATAGAGGTCAAGGACGCGCCCGGCCTTCTCCTGGAAACAGGGCTCTCGTGGAAAAATCCAACTTCGGTGCCGCCAGGGCTTGATGGCATCCGCACTCAGCCATCGCCAGACGGTAGTGTTGCTGATGGAGGCCACGATCCCTTGCTTGACCGCCTCCCGGGCGATGTCGGCATGGCTCAGGCGCGAGAATGGAAGGCCGTGACGAGGGGGAAGTTCGCAGGCCAACGCATTAATCTCCATGGTGACCTGAGGGAGAAAACGAGCGGGGTCGCCCGCGCCTCGGCCGATCTTCCAGGCCGGCCAAGCGTTCTTGGAAGAAACGCTTGCGCCATTTACTGACGATTTGACGAGGCAGATCAAGACGTTCGCCAATCTCCTTGTTTTCAAACCCGGCCGCGGCAAGCAAGACGGCTTTGGCGCGGATCACCTTAAAATACGATGACGTATATCGTCGGGCCGCCGTCTCCAAGTAACTCCGCTCTTCGTCAGTAAGCACAATAACAAACGGGCTCTTTCTAGGCACGATTGTTCCTCCGTACGATATGGAGAAACGATACCGCCAAGCTTCACCGGAGTCCAGATTAATACGTCATCGTATTTGCGAATACGAGTACTTAGTCTTCGGGGGTTACGGTTTCCCCTTAGGTTGCTCGCGTGAGGTGGCCCGCGCCAGCCTTCAGCGATCTCGCCGGATTCTTGGGAGGCGGCCGGCCTTGCGGAGGGCGAGTAGCCGCTCCATCACGGCCTGGGTGGGCAGGCTTGCTTCACCGGCGCGGGCGCGTACTTGGTCGGCGAACGCCTCGCTCAACTCCGCCGACGTAACGATCTGGTCAGCGGGCGTATCGAACCGTTGGTACAGCGTGCACAGCCTCTCGTTCGTATCAGAGGTCATGGGATTTCCTCCTTGTCTGAATCACGGATAGACAGATCTTGCCGTGTCGGATCCACTTGGGGTGGGTCCGTTTGTCGGGAGATCCCTCCGACATCGAGCCAATGGATGGACACCTGCCACTCGCATGCGGCAAAGAGACTTCCCAGGATCTCCTCCGTCAGCCGACGGGCTTCGCCGTCGAGGGCCGTCTGCTGCGCCGCCTCGATCAGCATGCGCTGGGCCTGCTGGAGCGCCTGATTGATCAACTCGCGCTCACCGGCGTGGCCCGGCAGGATCTTCCACAACCCGTCCCGGTCGATGCGGTAGACGCACGTCCGCTCGAGATCCAAACGGGGACGGCTGAGTTCGGGCGGGGGCAGGGCCAGTGTGGCCCGCTGGGCGTCAAGATTGACTTCGGTGAACTCGGCCGCCTGCAGATTGGTGCCGAGCTCGACGTCACCGCGCACGAGCAGCACCAGGCTGGTGCTGCCGACGTACCCGGAGAGCCGGCTGACTTGTACGTCGCTGATCGGCACGTTCAACGTGATCAGCGACGCGACCCGTTTTACCTCCCGCAATGTCGGGCCGGTCCAACGATGCTGGATGTCTCTCCGACGCATAGCAAACGGTCGCCGGATGGTCACGGTGCTGAGCATCGCTCCGACGACCAGACCGATCAGAAAAAGTGTCAGGGCTTTCAAGGTTGGGGACCTCCCTTTTCCAAATGGCCCGGGCGTGCCCCGTTTCGCGCAGAGTGTTCCCCGCGGCATGACGGGCATCGCACCGGGCGAGAATCGACAGGACAACACAGACCAGCAACAGCAATAAGAACACACCGCGACTACCCATCGCGCACCTCCTTATCTTGTCTGGGCAGTTCGGGGATCAGTGGTTCAGACCACCGACGGTTCGGCGGTCCAGCATTCGGAGGTGAGCAGGTTGAACGTCAGGTCGGCGTCCACCGGCAGATGGCGCAACCAGCGGCTGAACTGGGCAATCATCAGGCCAGCCGCGATGTTGGCGGTGAAGATCGTGCTCTTGGCGGTACAGCGACCCGTGAAGGCCTGCTCGGCGCCGAACAGCGTGGTGGGATAGTGGTCCCGGGACGCGGTGCAGCACGCCGTCAGCACACGGACTACCTCGGCGTTCATTCGACCGTCACAGAAGAACGCCACGCGGTGCTGAACCGCCTCCCAGATCAGTCGCCGAGTCTCGATCGAATCGACACAGCAGAAGAGGATGTTGCCTACCTCCATGCCCCTGCGGAAACGGCGCGGCAGTTCCTGGACCTGGACTCCATGATGCAGCTCCCGGCAGAGTTCAGCGGTCGCTTGCACCTTGGTCTTGCCCAGATCGCGCTCGAGGATTTCGAGGTAGTCGATGTTGCGTCGGACGTTTTCAGGTGGACGGTCGCCCCCGGGATCGGCCAGAACATCCGATAGACGCAAGTAGGCATGGCACCGGGCGACCTCCGTGCCGTTCGCATCGGCCAGTGATAGGACCCGACGGCGGTGCCGGAGCCGCCCTGCCTCCGAGAGCACGTCCGTAGATCTGCAGCCGGTCATGCGGCGGCCGGCACGGTAGGCGCGACCGAAGAAGCTTATCAACGAGTTCGTGGTCAAGCGATGCAGTTTGCCACGGGCCTCGGCGCTGAGGACACAGCGGAACGCTTGAGCGAGCACCTCCGCCGTGGCCTCCTCGCCTTCATCACGGGGAAGGCGGCGGGCCAACGTGCGGCACCGGCGCGTCAATTCCGGAAGATGGGTTTCGAACCAGAGGTGGCCGGAGGACTGAGGGAGTTGGGTCTGGCCATTTTCCCTGGCGCCCTGGAAGAATTCGCGCCACACTTTAATTGCGCCAGGGCTCGATCGCGCGGATAATTCTGAGCATGTCAAGTATGCCAAACATGTTCAGGAGGATCACCCGTGGACCGCGAAGTCTTGTTGCATCAGATG
>JAUWNF010000559.1 GCA_030612785.1 Phycisphaerales bacterium | reverse complement strand
GTTCGTCAGCCAATTCATCCACCCCCGCGGTCTCTGTCATATCGGCGTTATGGGACGCGCCGCAACAGATTTCCGCCGCCCGCCTTTGACACGCGGGCAGCGCTTCGCGTTGGTACGTGTTTAGCGTGGGTGGCATGGGTAAGCGGAGCCGCGACCAGCGGCGGAGCTTACCCGTGGGCTCGCCGACCCGGTTGCTCCACGGGTATCGCTCGTCCCCCCCCCCCATCTTCACCTATGTCAAGATCTACGGCGGGCCGAGCGTTACCCATGCCACCCCGGTTGTACACTAAACACGTACGCGTGTTGGGGGTGCGGAGCACCAGCCGCCGGGGGGGGGGGAACCCGCGCAGTGCTGGGGAAGGAGCGATACGTCCCGCTTATCCCTATTCCCAGCGGCGGATGATAACGGTGTCGTTCTGACCGCCGAAGCCGAAGCTGTTGGACAGGATGATGTTGACCTCGGCTTTGCGCGCCTGGTTCGGCACGTAGTCCAGGTCGCAGTTCGGATCGGGATGCTGGAGATTGATGGTCGGGGGAAGGATGCCATCACGAATGGCCAGCACACAGGTGATGACCTCCACTACGCCGGCGGCGGCGATAAGATGGCCCATCATGCTCTTGATGCTGCTGATGGGGATCTGTTCGGCCCGGTCGCCGAAGAATGCGCGGATGGCCAAGGTCTCGACTTTGTCATTCTCTTCCGTGCTGGTGCCGTGGGCGGAGATGTAATCGACATCCGCCAGCGTGAGTCCGGCGTCCTCGATGGCCCCGCGCATGGCGGCAACGGCCCCGCGCCCCTCCTCGTGGATGTCGGTAATGCGGAAGGCGTCCGCGGTGGATCCATAGCCGGCGATTTCCGCCAGGATACGCGCACCACGCCGCTCAGCGTGTTCGACGCTTTCCAGGATCACTATCCCGGAGCCCTCGCCGAGCACGAACCCGTCGCGGGTCCGATCGAACGGGCGTGAGGCGGTGGCGCAACTGTCGTTGCGGGTCGAAAGGGCGGTCAGCCGGTTGAACCCGGTGACACCCAGCGGGTGAATCATGCTGTGGGTCCCGCCGGCGATGATCACGTCGGCGTCGCCGCGGCGAATGGTCCGGGCGGCTTCACCAACCGCCTGGGTACTGGCGGCACAGGCGGTCAGGGTGTTGAAGTTCGGCCCCTGGGCGTTGAAGCGGACCGCCAGATGCCCGGCGGCGAGGTTGGGCTCCTGCTCGGCCTCGCGGGAGACCTGCAAATGTGTCAAGGCCACCTCGGCCCACGCCAGGGTGTCCAGGTGCCCGCGCCCGTCCGCATCGGTCTTCCACCCGCGTACCGCGGCCTCGGCGAAGTTATCGAAATCCAAGGGCCCTTCGCCCCCGCCGAGGTACACGCCCACACGCGTCGGGTCCAACCCGTCGCAGGACGGCATGCCCGCGTCCTGCCAAGCCATCTCCGCGGCGGCCAACGCGAACTGCGTGTTCCGGCTGCCAACCTTGTGACGCTCATATCCGTCGCCGAGAAAACGCGAAAGCTCGAAGTCCCGCACCTCCGCGGAGAAGTTCGACGGAAAGGTCGAGGCGTCGAACAGTGTCGTCGGAGCGCTGTCGCAGTCGCCTGCCAGCAACCGCTTCCAGACTCCCTCAAGGTCCTGTCCGAGTGGGGTTACCCACCCCATGCCGGTGATGACGGCTTGATGGCTATCGGCCACGCCTCTACTCCTCGTATCTCTTGAGCACCAGTGCGGCGTTCTGCCCGCCGTGCAATGCATAACCCACCGTCAGGGCGGTTCGGGCCGGCAAATCGACCGGAGCATCGGCGACGAACCCGAGGGTCGCTTCCGGGTCCGGGGGGTCCGTGTTGCGCGAAGGGGGCAGGGTATTGTGGTAAAGTGACATCGCCGTGACAGCGACATCGATCGCTCCGCTTCCGGCGCCGTTGTGCCCTAGCGCCCCTTTGGTCGCGATGGCCGGCAGGGCCCGACAGCGCTCGCCGAATATCGCTTCGAGCCCGCGGTATTCGGAAGCGTCATGTTCCACGGTTCCCGGACCGAAAGTGCCGAACAGTTCAATTCGCTCGGGTACTATGCTCGCGTCGTTCAAGGCGTTACGGATCGCCAGGGCGATTCCCCGCCCTTCGGGGTCAGGCGTCAGCCAGTCGTGGGTGTTGCAACTGGCTCCAAACCCGACCATCTCCGCGTAGATGCGGGCCCCGCGCGCCTGGGCGTGTTCGAGCGCCTCCAGAACCAGCAACCCCCCACCCTCGCCGGGCACCAGACCGGTGCGCTCCGCTCCAAAGGGACGGCAGGCCCGCTCGGGCTGCTCGTCGCAGCCGGTCGTCAGTCGCCCGAGCAACTGCTGTCGGGCTAGACCCATGGGATTGATCTTGCTCTCCGCTCCCCCACAGAGGCACACGTCCATGTTGCCCCGGGCGATGCCCCGAAAGGCCTCGCCGATCGCCAGGTGGCTCGACGCGTCGGCGCAGGTGATGGTATTCGAAGCCGCTTGGCAGTCGTGGACGATGGTGACGTGGCAGCCGAGCATGTTCGGCAGGAACTTCAGCAGCCACAGCGGCGTCAGGTTTTCCATGCCCTCGGCGCCCCATTTCTTGAGGCTGAACACGCCGTTCTCATCCACGGCGCTCGCCAGAGCACCGGCCAGTTCCTGGAGGTCGGCGCACAGCAACCCGGCGCCGATGTTGGCCCCGAGGCGAGTGCTGTCCACGTTGGGCGGCCCTTCCACCTCCTGGCGGTCGATCAGGCATTTGGTCTTGAGACCGGCGTCCTTGACCGCCTGGTAGGCCGCGATCACCGCGAGGGCGATGTCCCGAGCCATCACCTTGGTGCTCTTGCGGTAGCTCTTGGGCACGAAGTCGCCCATCTTGGTCGGAGGAACCTCGCCGCCGAGGCTCGAAGTCAGTCCGGAAGCGTCGAAGGCCTGCACGGTCTGGATCCCGCACCGCTTGGCAAGCAGCCCGTCCCACAGAGGCTCGATGCCGATACCCAGCGGCGTCACCGTCCCTA
>JAUWNF010000605.1 GCA_030612785.1 Phycisphaerales bacterium | reverse complement strand
CTGGTCTTCTACTGCCAGATGGCCCACGAGTTCGAGGTCGACGAGGTGGAGATGCAGTTCAATAAGTACCTATCGGTGGTTCCGTGGATCGAGGCCAACATCCCGGGCGACGCTCGCCTGGGCAGCTTTCAGTCCGGGGTGCTCAGTTACTTCGCCCCTCAGATTTGCATTAACCTCGACGGCGTGGTGAATCATGACGCGCTGCTGGCCATGCGCCAGCGCCGCCTCTGGCAATACATTCGTGCTCAACGCATCGACTATCTCGTGGACTGGAGCGTGTGCCTCAACCGCTACCTGCGCCCGACGGCCGGCGTCGATCCGGTGCCCCTCGAACCGGTCTTCACCACGATGCCCATGAAGGTCTATCGCGTGCTCCACGACAGATCCCAGACCGGCAAGGTCAACCCGTAAGTCGCGCGAGCGTGGCGCAACCGGCGGCACGAATCAACCGGCTTGCGTTACTATCCGATCCCCGCGTTGAGGACCTCCGCGGTGTGCGCGAACGAACTTCCCACGGCGAGCAACACGGCAAAGATCACCACCCAACAGAGCAGCGCGAACCCACTGCTGAAGATGCCCGTCAGCGCCCATCCCGACCCGCGCAAATCGACGCCGCAACGCCGGGCCCTACGAATGCGCGCCAGGCTCGCGATTCCCAAGGCCAGCCCCGCCACCTGCGAAATCACCGGCACGATGGCGGTGAACCCGCAAACCGCCGAGGCAATAGCCAGACCGTCCGTGCCGCGGCGCATTGGTGGGCGGGCGCCACTTGCTCCATTGGGCGTGTGGACCGGCATCACCGGCCGCGCCACCGGAGCCGCCTGCACCGGTAGAGCATCGATCGCGACAATCTCCCCGTTATTGGCCACGTTCGCTTACCCCCGGATGGGTACTCATTCCCGCCTCTGTCACCCAAACGATTAATGATACGATATGTCAGTTGTGGGAATGGGCGGACGCAGCCGGTTTCGGTTCTCGGACCGCAACCAGCTTCGGGTTATCGGTGACTTGCCCGGTTATCGATGGTGGTAGGTCTCGGCGTGGCCGTGCAAGCGCTGGTCAGGCCATTCCCCTCACGGGTGGCGCAATCAGCGCGCAAAGCCCACCCCGCAAGGGCTTCGCTGAAACACCTTGCGCTCGGACCATCTTCCGATAAGGTTTCGTTAGGATGTTGTGGCCCGGCGGAGGCGCGCCGCCTTAGTTGGCCACTTGGACGTTGGTGGCTTTGGGCCCCTTCTCGCCTTCAGTAATCTCGAATTCGACCTTGTCGCCCTCCCTCAGGGCCCCGCCCTCGATGTCGCTGGCGTGCACGAATACATCCTTCTGGCCGTCGTCAGGCGTGATGAATCCGTACTTCTTGGTCTGGTTGAACCACTTTACCGTGCCTTGCATGACTGCAACCCTTACTCGGTCGCACACCGGACAGGGCCAACTTGAAACAAACGTTGTTTCGGTAATACGAAGCCCTGACAACAATGTGCTCTTTGTGTTCTTGAATCGGAGTATAGGCGCCGGAGGAATCGCCGTCAAGCAAATTTCACCTTATCCGCCCGATCCGGACACCCGTGACAAAAACCCGACACTCGAGGCGAAGATGGAATCCGTCGGCGGGCGTCCTTCGCCCAGTTCCTCGCTTTCGAGATCTTGCAGGTTGGCCAGGCACAGCGGGCAGCCGACCACGTCGAGGTGGAACTGCGTATAGCTCAGCCAGGGGTCGTCCAGCACGCCCAAGGCGTATGATCCCAGCGTGCCGCGCTTGAGGCAGGTCAGCCGTCGTTCGCGCCAGACCTTGGCCACCGTGACCTCGGCGCGGTCGTCGTCCGGCAGGGCGGCCTCGGTCCCCTCCAGAAACTTGTGGAGCTTGCCGATGGCCCGGAACTTGACCCCCGCGACCACCTTCTGATCCATGTCGAGCAGTTCGCCCACCTCCAGGTTGCGCCGGCCGCCGTAGAACAACAACTCAATCACCTGCAGATCGTCGAAGGCCCCGCGGTCGCGGTAGTCGTGGATCAGCTTGCGGAGCACGTCAGCCAAGGTGTCCTCGTGGGCCCGCCGGGCCTCGGCGTGGGCCACGATACCGCTGGGAGTCTCTTCGGTACCGGGCACGATGCGATCCCACCAGTCTTCGCTGTCGGCCGGGGCGTCCACCACCGGAAGCCTCTTCTTGCGCAGCAGGTCGTACAGCTTGTGGCGAATGATGGTGAAGAGATACGTTTCCAGCGACTGCGCAGGATCGTAGTTCGGCAGCGAGGTAACAAAGCCGACGAACGCTTCTTGGACCAGGTCTTCGGCATCGGCGGTGCTGGGGACGCGCGCACGGGCGAAGGCCAGCAAGCGCCCGTCGTAGCGCTCGATGAGTTGCCGCCACGCGTCCTGGTCACCCTTGCGGATTCGCTCGACCAGGAATTGATCGGCCCTCTCAGGTTCCATTCCTCGGCCCCCAGCACAGCGACGCGGTCGGGAGCGCGCCCCGCTTACCTCGAACGACCTGAAACCATCATCATAAGCGAATCGATCCGACGGAGCCACCGATTCTCATGCGCGGCGTGCAGGAATACACGAATCGTCACGGAGACCCTCGCGGTGATGCTCCTGCACCTGGGGAGACAAACCGCCGATAACGCTAACGAGGACTGCGGGTGTCGACA
>JAUWNF010000039.1 GCA_030612785.1 Phycisphaerales bacterium | reverse complement strand
TGGCCGACCGTTTTCAATACCTGGCGAGCATCGGGATCATCATATTGGTCACCGCGGCGTTGGCCCGTGGCGTGGCGAGATTCCGGCTGCCGCCTCGCGGGACGGCGCTAGCCGCCGCCGGGCTGCTGCTCGTTCTCGGTGGGCTGACGTGGAGATATGCCGGAGTCTACCAAGACGATGAGACCTTCTGGCGTTACAACGTTCGCAAGAACCCAGAATCATACGCCGCGCACTACAACCTTGGGGTGGTGTTGGGCGATGCCGGCGAGACTCCGGAGGCAACTCTTTTCCACCTGCGCCGGGCGTTGGAGATATACCCCGACTTCGCGGAGGCCCAAAACCGTCTCGGCATGGAACTGGCCCGGCGGAAGCAGCACGACGTCGCGGTGTGGCACTTCCGCGAGGCTGTGCGGATTGACCCGGACTTCGCCGATGCCTGGCACAACCTGGGGTTCGCCCTGGCGCAGCAGGGGCAACTCGAACCGGCCCTCGAGTGCTACCTCGAGGCCTTGAGCATTCGTTCCGACTTCAGCAAGGCGCACTACCACCTGGCGGTTGCGCTGGCCAAGCTCGGCCGACTCGAGCCGGCCATCCAGCACTTCCGCAATGCTCTGCAACTCGACCCGGACGAGGTGGACGCCCGTTACGACTACGCGGTGGCCCTGGTTCAGCAGAACCGAATCGAAGAGGCCATTGAACAATTGGACGAAGTGCTGCGCCTGGCGCCCGGCGATGCCCAGGCCCGAACCCTGCGTGACCAACTCCGCGCTTCCGTCCCGCAACCGTAGGGAAACGGGAGCGGTTGGTCGTTCAGTCTGTAGCGTCGCCCCTTGTGGGCGGCGCACGGTCGCTTATCGTCACCCACAAGGGGTGACGCTACTGATCGTCTCGGACGTGCCGGCGGGCCCACCAGTGTATCAACTCATCGACCTCGTAGTCCCGCAGGTGACTGCGGACCAGGGCGACCAGGTCCTCCACCGGATAAATCCGGTCGGGCTGCTTGAGGATGCCGACCGGGCGCCCCAGAAGCTTGACGGTGAGGATGGTTCGATTGCCCGGTCCGTGGCTGCCGCGCACGCGCAGCCCCTCGCGGTCCAGCAGCAGCTTGACGCCCAACTGCACGTATTCCACCCGCTCGGGCAGGATCGGCTCGAGGTTCAGCCCGAAGACCTCGCGACCGACGCTGGCCAGGGCGTCTTTCTCGATGAAGGCCAAACCGTCCTCAGGCGGCAGCGCGAGAAGGTCCACATCGGCAAACTGGAGGGCGTTGTCGACGATTGCCAGCGCGTTGATCTGCACCTTCAGCCGACCGGTGATCACGCCGTAGCCCAACATGCTGGTGAGGGCTTCGAGCGAGACTTCGGCGGCTTTTCCGCTCAGCCTGAGATACTTGAGATCGGGGCGGTCGTAGTCGGCCTGATGCACGGTCAGATCGATCCGCCCGTTGAGCTCCGGCTCCCGGAACAAGGGAGCGAACTGGGCCAACCGCAAGTCCAGCAGCCTTCCGCCGAAACGCAATGACTCCAATCGCGTGCGCTGTTTCGGTCCGGGTGCGAAGACGGCCTTGTCGATGGTGACGTCCACCAGGCCGCTGAACGGACCCCCGATGAGTTGGGTGGTGAGTTCCTCGAGGCGCGCCCCGCTCAGCGAACCTCCCACTTCCATGGACCAGAGTGACGGAGCGGTGTCCCGATACGCGATCCAACCGCTGAATGTTCCCGCACTCACCGGGCCGCCCAGCAGCGTGCCGAGCCCCAGGGCTTCGAGCGGAATGTCGCCCATGCGGACTTCGGCTCTTTGAAAGGTCATGCCCTTACCCGGCGTGAAGCGTACGGAAACGTGGATGGGCTCGTCCACCGTGGCCTGGTTGAGCCGGTAGGCGGTCAATCTGGCGTGGCCGGTGCCGTCTTCATCGAAGTAGATGGCCCCGTTCGCCGCCGGCGCGGTCAGCGCGAAGTCCGCGTGCCGCCAGCGAAAATCGATGTGCTGAATGTTGACTTCAGCCAGGTTCAGGGCCGTGAAGTCGTGCCCGAACCCGGATTGGAGCAGGCGCTGGTAATCGTCGGGCGCCCAATGACCCGCGCCGACCAGCAGCCACCCGTCGCGGAGGTCCAGCACGTAGGTTTCCGCGGAATCGTTCGGTTCCATGCGCCAGACAGCCGCGCCGATCCTGGCCAGTTCAGTTCCCTGTTGGGGCAGGCGAACGGTGATATCATCGAACCGGCGACTGGAGAAGGACAGCGGCGTGACGCTGCGCATCTCGATGTCCAAGCCCATGCGCCGACTGAGGTCGGCGGCGACGCGCTCCCGGAGGCCAGCGCTACGCAGGTGCAGCGCATAGCAGATCGTCGAGGTCAATGAGCCGACCACGATGGCGATAGTCAATGCGAGCAGGATCTTTCGACGTCTGAGCATTGGCGACCCTTGCAGCGGCCGGCGTCCTCGCCGGCCGCTACGAAAGTGTGCTACTGACAACGGCACTAGCCGCCCAATTGGCGCGCCCGCTTCAAGTAGTGTTCATACGCGGCCCGCACCTCGGTGAGGGTCTCGCCTCCGAACTTCTCCAGGAACGCCCGGGCGATCTCAAACGCCACCACGTTTTCCGCTACCACGCTGGCGGCCGGCACCGCGCACACGTCACTGCGCTCGTAGTCGCAGCGGACCGATTGCCTGGTGACCAGATCGACGCTGTCCAGACCCCGGACCAGCGTGCTGATCGGTTTCATCACGCCGCGAACGATGATGGGCTGCCCGTTGCTCATGCCGCCTTCGAGTCCGCCGGCGCGGTTCGAGCGTCGGGTGAAGCCGAGGCACGGCGTATCGCGAAGGGAAGGATCGTAGTCGATTTCGTCGTGGACCCGGCTGCCGGGCAGCTTGCCGAGCTCGAACCCCCCGCCGATCTCAACGCCTTTGAACGCCTGGATCGAACCGAGCGCCTGCATCAGCCGTCCGTCAAGCTTGTCCTGCCAACGGCTGCAACTGCCCACACCCGGGCACAACCCGTGGACCTGCACCTCCACCCACCCACCGACGGTATCTCCGTCTTGCTTGGCCTGACGGATGACGTCCACCATGTCGTCCACGACGGTCGCATCGGGGCAATACACTTCGTTGGCGTCGCGGGCAGTCGCCAACTCGGTAGGTGACATGCTCGGGTCAATCGTGGCGGTCACCGGTCCGATCCGACAGACGTAACCGACGACTTCGATGTTGAAGCTGTCGAGCAGAAGGCGCGCGAGCGCGCCGGCTGCCACCCGCGCCGCCGTCTCCCGCGCCGACGCTCGTTCCAGCACCGCGCGGCAGTCCGTGGTCAGCCACTTCAGACTGCCTGCCAGATCGGCATGACCCGGTCGGGGACGGTGGATCGCCGGGGCATCGTCAATACGCCAGTCTTGGTTCGTGATTTGAACGGCAATGGGCGAGCCGATGGTGACGTTCTTGCGAATGCCCGAAAGGATGTTGACCCGATCGCTCTCGATTTCCTGCCGTCCCCCGCGGCCGTACCCTCCCTGCCGACGAACCAACTCCCGGTTGATCCGCTCCACGTCCAGCGTCACCCCGGCCGGTATCCCCTCGACCAGCGCGATCAGCGCCTGCCCGTGCGACTCACCGGCTGTCCTGTAACTCAAATGCGCCATCGGGCACCTACGTTCCAAGATCGTAGCCGCGCCGGTAAGGGAGCGGTCCAAGCGCTTGTTGCCGTCCGCTTCCTTACGAGGCTGTCGATTAAATCGTCCATGGTGACTCCCAGTGTAGCGTCACCCCTTGTGGGTGACTTGAAACGAGGCTGCGCCGCCCTCAAGGGGCGACGCTACAGATTAAATCGAGAGCCTGTGACGGTCGCGTTTCGGATGAGAAAACGGTACGCACGAATACTCACGAGGTCAACCGTTCCACCGCTTCGCGGTATTTGGCGGCGGTATTGCGGACGATTTCTTCGGGCAGTTCCGGGCCCGGCGGGTTTTTGTCCCAACGTCCAGCCATGCACAGCTCGGCCAGATAGTTGCGCACGTACTGCTTATCGAAGCTATCCTGATCGCGGCCGGGGGCGTAATCGTCCGCCGGCCAGAAACGGGACGAATCCGGGGTCAACACCTCGTCGATCAAGAGATATTCATCGCCGCACCGGCCCCATTCGAACTTCGTGTCCGCGATGATGATGCCCCGCGTCAAGGCGTATTCCGCCGCCTGGTTGTAGAGTTGGAGACTCCGCCGCCGCAATAGCTCCATGACGTCACTCCCGGCGACGTCGCAAGCCTGCTGGAAGGTGATGTTCTCATCGTGACCTTGGTCCGCCTTGGTCGCCGGGGTGAAGATCGGCTCGGGCAGCTTCGCGCACCGTTCGAGTCCCGCGGGCAACTCCACGCCGCACACGCGCCCGCTTGCCTGGTACTCCTTCCACCCCGAACCGGTTAGATACCCCCGCACCACGCACTCAATAGGCACCACCGCGCACTTCCGGCAGCGCATGGTCCGCCCCCGAAGCTGACCGGCATAGGGCTCGAGCCCGGTTGGCATCCGCTCGTCGAGCACTTCGATCAGATGATGGGGCACCGCGTCCGCGAACTTCTCGAACCAGAACTTCGAGATGCCGGTCAGCATGGCCCCTTTGCCGGGGATGGGGGTGGGCAGGACCACGTCGTAGGCACTGATCCGGTCGGTTGCAACCAGGAGCAGTTCATCGCCGAACTCGTAGACGTCCCGTACCTTCCCCCGCCGACACGGATAGCCGGAGAGTGCCGTTTGTGTCACGATCGTCTCGCCAGCCTCCATCGCGTGCGCGCTCGCCGTGGGAACCGCCAATATCAGGCCTGTATCTGTACACAGGGTCGTTCTGTGAGGCAACGCCGCGTGCAAAAAACGTGCAAATCACGTCTCGACGAAAACTTGGAGAACCGCGATAATGGTAGCCTGAATTTATAATTTGTTATGCGTGATACATAGCATCTTAGTACAAAAGGCCTCCCATGCTGCGTTTTTGTGCCTTTCCCGGCGGTTCCCCGAGCGAAAACGTGGATTTCTCCGGCGCTTACCTGTTCGGTAGTGACGGAGTCCCGTTGCGCGCGGAGCTGGAGTATCAGAACGGCCGGATCATGTGCAGCAAGCGTGCGACCGGACCGTCGGCCCTGGCGCTCATGTGGCCGGTGGGCGAATCCGGCAAGATCCTTCTGGATACCACCCGCCTTCAGGAGCGTGAGAACCCCTATGTTCTTGAAGTGGAACTGCTTCGGGGACGTTTGATGCGCCTCTCCCAGAAGCGCGAGGAGTGGAACTTGGCGGATTACGAACCCACCGTGCAGCAGGCCCGCGAGATCGACGAATGCCGCGAGGCGCTCATCGAAGCCATCCGGGCTGACGAGCCCGCCACCGCCGCCGCCATCGCTCAGGCGGGGCTCGAGCGCAGTGTCGCCATCGGCGAGCAGTTCGCCCTGGGCAATGCCGAGAACCTGCTTAACCGGCGTCGGCAGATCGGGGGGTTCAGCCGGCGGGTGTTCGGTTGCATGGTCGATCCCCGGTATGCCAGCGAGGCGGCCCTTGCGAAGCTGGCTTCCGCCTTCGACTTCGCCGTCCTGCGCGTGCCTTGGAAGATGATCGAACCCAGCGAACAGGTGTTTAACTGGAAACCGCTGGACACGTGCGTGGAGTGCTTGGCGAGGAATCGGATTCCGATCAAGGGGTCCGGGCTGGTTTGTTTCAGCGAGGAATGCATCCCGGATTGGCTGTACATTTGGGAACACGACTTCGAGACGATCCGCGATCTAATCCGCGAACACATCCGCCGGGTTATCAGCCGATACGGCAACTTCATTCAGGTCTGGGACGCTATCAGCGGTATTCATGCTACCAGTTACTTTTCGTTCAACTTCGAGCAACTGATGGAACTGACCCGCATGTCGGCGGCCATCGTTCGCCAACTGGCGCCACAGGCCACCGTGATCGTCGATCTCATCGCCCCCTGGGGCGAGTACTACGCCCGCAATCAGCGGACCATCCCCCCCTTGCTCTACGCCGACATGGTGGTGCAGAGCGGCATCAACTTCGACGCCTTCGGTCTCCATCTGTATTTCGGCGTGGGGACCGACGGCATGTACGTGCGCGACCTCTTCCAAATATCCACAATGCTCGACCGCTTCGCCGTCCTGGGCAAGCCGGTCCACATCACCGCCGTCCAGGTTCCCTCCACGAACGTCGGGGAGTCCAACGACGCCTGGCAGGGGCAGATGTCACCGGCGGCCGGGGGCGTCTGGCACCGACAGTGGGACGAGGACGTTCAGGCAGACTGGCTGAAGGGGTTCTACGAAATCGCCCTGAGCAAGCCGTACGTGGAAACGGTGAGCTGGCGAGACCTGAGCGATCGGGACCCCCATTTCCTCCCTGGAGGCGGGCTACTGCGCGCGGACCTCTCGCCCAAGTCGGCCTTTGAACGGTTGAGCGAGCTGCGCAGCAACATCACGCGCGGAGCGGATGCAACCTTGCGGTTTCAGGGCAAATCACCCGCCTGACGTTGAGGGCCGCTCATGTCCAGGCCGCAACGGCGAAAAGAGGCTGATCGACTTCGCCGACTGAATCTGATCGCCGCAGTGGCGCTGTTGCCGCTCGCGGCGGCCGCAATTATCGGCTACGCAACCACCACGTCTGTTGACGAACTCGCCGCCAGTGCGCCCGGAGAACGCCTACTGAAGAATCAGCTTGATCCGAACACGGCTCCTTGGTGGGAGTTGACCAGTCTGCCGGGGATCGGCGAGACCAGAGCGAAGGCGATCGTGGAATACCGCACCCGCGTCCGAGCGAAAGGCGGCGATCCTCACGCGGTCGTCTTCCGTTGTGCGACTGATATCGAGGCGGTCAAAGGCATCGGCCCCAAGACCGTCGCCCGCATCGCGCCGTACCTGGCATTTCCGCCGGAATGACCCGGGCGCTGAGTTGACACGTTCGGCCAGGCGCGGGCTCGAGATCTGCCAGGCGCCACCCTATGACGGGGGGTTGCGGTCGTCTTCCGCGCGGATCACCTCGAGGTCGATCCGGAAGGGATCGGGGCCGACGTCGTCGATCTCCAAACGGATGATCAGCAAGCTGTTGCAGGCGAAGTCCACGCCGAGCCGGGCTTCAAACGGCGGAGCCCCGCCTCGGTCCGGCTGAGCACCCTCCGCGCTGCCGAGTTCGCCGCTGGAAAAGTAGACGCCGTTGACCAGCGCGTCCGCGTCCAAGCCGTCCTCCGGCAGATTCCTCTCGACGACACTCAGGAGTTCCCCCGTGCCGATTGCGAACACCCTGGCGCAGTTGGCCTGCATGAGGCTGCTGGTCGCCTCCCCCTCCAGCGTAGTGCCGTAGGGGTCATTACCGAACTGTTGGATCTGCGGTTCCGTGTTCCGGTCCAGATCGTCGTACGCCCCCGCGGTGAAGATCGCCCGGTAAGGTGTGTTGTTGATGACCATGTAGGCGAACGTGCTTCGCTGGCCCGCGGTGTCGCCTCCGAACGATGCGGTCCGGTTCAGTAGGTTGTCAACATCGCAACTCGCCGAAGCACCCAGCAGGCCGGCGAACAACAGCACGCACGTAGCTCTGCGGATCATATCTAGGCCTCCATCGATCGTCTTCGCCTGCACCAAGTGGCGTTTCGGTCGCCGATCAGGGCTTCTGCGCAAGGCGATTCAGATAGCTTTCCGCCTCGGGCAAGACTTGGGCCACGACCTCGGGCACCGGGCCGGCGATGATCGCCCCCGCGGCGGCATCGTGCCCTCCACCACCGAACGCCTTAGCCAGCGGAAGCGCGGGAACGCCCGAGTCCCCCCGGAAATTGATCCGGGTCTTTCCCCGAACCCCCTCGGTGAACAACATGGCCAGACGCGTCCCGTGCAATGAGCGCGGCACGGAGACCTGGTCATCGACATCCGCGGCGGAACAGCCCGCGTCGGCGATCTCCTGGTAGTCCGCCGTGCTGTATGCGATGCGTCCGTCCGCGGCGAGTTGCGTGTTCGCGTAGATCGTGCGCAGGAGTTTGAACTCGCTTAGCCGCTGGCTGCGGCAGAGGCGCTCCCCCAGTTCCACCACGTCCGCGCCTCGCTCCACCAACTCCGCGGCGGCGGCCACCGCACTTTTCGAGGTGTTCGGTAGCGAGAAGCCGGACGTGTCGGTGTGGATCCCGGCGTACAGTAGCGAGGCGTACAGGGGATCGATCGGCCAACCCCAGGCCTGGAGCAGGCGGTAGACCAACTCCGCCGAACTGCTCGCCTCACCCACCACCCAGTTGACCGTTCCGAATCGGGTATTCGAGGCATGGTGATCGATGTTCAGGATCGTGCGCCCGCGGTCCCAATCTTCGGGCACGTCTTCGCGAAGGTTGCAGCGCGATTTCTTGGCGGTGTCCACCACCACAAATCCATCCGCACGGGCAAAGTCCTCCGCCGTCGCAACCGGAAGATTGGCCCATTCATGCAGAAACGCCAGACGCTGCGACAGCGAGTTCTCTGGCAGGGAGACCTTCGCCGAACGTCCGTCCCCATCGCCGAACGCCTTGGCCAGCGAGAACATGGACGCTAAAGCATCGGCGTCGGGCGTATCGGGCGCGATCACCACGGTTTCCTTCCACGACTCGAGGGTTCGGATCAACTCGGCGAGCACCGCACTGTCCTTCTGTGATTCTGTGGCGGACCTCATGGATGAATACACCCTCCGAACCAAACCGACCTGTGATACCGGGATCACACCAGACCTACGTGCCTCCGCTTCAGCATTGCGGCGATGCTGTAGGGGTGTCCTCGGACTCGAGCACCGGCGCGGGGGCAGAATGCGCGGCGACCTCGACTGCGGACGCAGCCGGAGGCTCCACCTCCACCTCCGCCTGCGGCTCCGGGGTCTTGGACGGCCTCGGCGCCTTGGGCGCCTTAGGCGGCTTTGGGGGCTTGGCCGGCTTGATCGGGGCCAACACCATGGTCATACGCCGCCCTTCGACGCGCGCCGGCCTTTCCAGCTTCACATCCTCGCCCAACTCCTCGACGATGCTCTTGAAGATATCCAGCCCGACATTGTGATGGGCCCGCTCGCGGCCGCGGAAGAGCATGGTGAACTGCACCTTGGCGCCCTCCTTGAGGAAACGGACGGCGCGGTTCATCTTGATGACGCGGTCATTCGTGTCCGTCTTGGGGCGCATGCGCACTTCCTTCAAGACGGCTACGTGCGACGAGCGCTGCTTTTGCTTCTTTTTCTGGTCGTACTTGAACTTGCCGTAATCCATGATCCGGCAGACCGGGGGACGCTCCATAGGCGAGATTTCCACCAGGTCCATCCCCAGGTCGCGGGCCAACGCCCGGGCCTCGTCCGTGGGCACGATCCCGCGCTGTGTGTCTTCATGGTCGATTAGGCGGATCGGAGAAATACGTACCTGTTCGTTCATACGAAGCTGTCTTGCGATTGGACATCACCTCACTTTCGCTTAGAGAACACGATATCCGGCGGGGTCCGCAGGGCGAGGCCCACACCGTCGGCCACCTTGGCCGCTAGCCTTCCTTCGGCGGGTGCCCTTTGGTTTCGATTTCCACCCGGCATCCGTCCAGGAAGTTGCTTAAGGGGAACGTCCCCAGGTTCTTTCCTTCACGGTCGTTCACGTTGACCGTTCCGTGACCGGCCTCCTGCTCGCCGACTACCAGGATGTACGGAACGCGCGCGTTGCGCAAGCGATGTTTCTTAGGGCCGATCTTGTCCGCGGAAGCGTCCAACTCCACACGCAGTCCGAAACTCAGGCATTTCTCGTAGACTTCCCGGGCATAAGCGGCGCTCTTCTCGCTGATCGACGCCACCCCCACCTGTACCGGGGCCAGCCACAGCGGAAACGCCCCGGCGAAATGCTCGATCAGGATGCCAACGAACCGCTCCAAGCTCCCGAACGGTGCCCGGTGAATCATGACCGGGCGGTGGAGCTGATTATCGCGCCCAACGTAGGTCAGGTCGAAACGCTCCGGCAAGTTGTAATCCACCTGCACCGTACCCAACTGCCACTGCCGCCCGAGGCAGTCGCGCACCAGGAAGTCGATCTTCGGCCCGTAAAAAGTGGCTTCGCCGATTTCCTCGGTGTGTTCCAATCCCATCTCCCGGATGACACTGCGGAGGTTGCTCTCGGCCAACTCCCATCGTTCGAGGGGACCCACCCATTTGTCGGAAGAGGAATCGCGCAGGCCGAGGCGAACCCGATAGTCCGTAAAATCCAGCGTCGAGAGCACCAATTGCGTCAACTCGACAGTAGTGCGAACCTCCGCCTCCAACTGTTCGGGCATGCAGAATTGATGCGCGTCGTCCTGGGTGAAGCCGCGAACCCGGATCATACCACCTAATTCGCCGCTTTGCTCGTAGCGATGGACCGTACCGAACTCCGCCAGACGCAGCGGCAAGTCGCGATAGCTGCGCGGCCGCGCCTTGTAAATGTGAATGTGATGCGGGCAGTTCATCGGCCGCAGCAAGTAGCCGTCCTCGGACTCGAGGGCGCGCTGCAACACAGCGATCATCTCCTCGGGCGGGGCGTTGACCTCGAATCCTTCGATAGGTCCCCACGCCGCCAGCACGCCTTCGGCCAGCTTGCGGACCGGTTGCAGCGCCGCGTCGCGCCCGTCGGGAGGCTGCTGGGCGGCGCGCTGGGTCAGGTGCAGGAGACTGAGCAGCGTGCGCCCGCGGTCGGTCTCGTGCATCGGTGGGAACTGCGACTGCTCGTAGTACGGATAGTGCCCGCTGGTGCGATACAAATCCAGCCGCCCGATCACCGGCGAATAAACCGGCTGATAACCGCGGATAACAAGTTCGGCCCGCATGAAGTTCTCGAGCAGCATGCGCACCAGAGCGCCATGGGGATGCCACAGCACCAACCCGCTCCCCACTTCCTGAGCGATGCTGAACAGGTCCAACTCTCGCCCGATCACCCGGTGGTCGCGTTTCTTGGCCTCTTCCAACTGCTTGAGGTGGGCCTTGAGGGCCTGGGGCTTGAAGAACGCTGTGCCGTACACGCGCTGCAGCGGCTGGTCATTCACGTCGCCGCGATAGTGTGACCGGCTCACCTGACTGACTTTGAAGGCCCCGATGCGCCCGGTGTTGGGGAGGTGCGGGCCCCGGCAGAGGTCCTCGAAATACGCGCCGGGCTCGTCACCGGTCACGTAGAAGCTGACCGTATCGCCCTCCGCACGGGCGGCGTTGTCGAGCTTGTAGCGGTTGCCCTCCGCCTGCAGTTTGGCCGTCGCCTCGTCCCGCGGCAGGTCATAGCGGCGGAACGGCCGATCTTCCTCGATGATCCGCCGCATCTCGGCTTCGATCGCCGCGAAGTCGTCGCTGCTCAGCGAACGATCCAGATCGACGTCGTAGTAGAATCCGTCCTCGAGCGGGGGGCCGTAGACCAGTTGCGCTTCGGGAAACAGCTTGCAGACGGCCTCGGCCATCACGTGGGCCGCGCTGTGCCGTAAGACCAACAGGCTCTCGGGCTCGTCGTCCTTTGCGGTGAGGACCTTCAGTTGGCAATCGCCGGGGAGAGGACGGGCAAGGTCGCAAACCTGGCTAGCGCCGTCAGCCGTCACTACGGCGGCGATCGCCGCTTTGCTCAGACCGGGGCCGATCTGGGCTACTACGTCAGAGGCCGTCGCGCCGTCGGTCACCTCCAGCACATTGCCGTCAGGAAGCGTAACTCTCAGGGGACTTGACTCCTGTCAAGCGGGTTCAAAAACCGCCCGGTTCCGCACCGCGCGGACCATAAAAACAACAACCGACTTGGAGCCCATGACACATCCACGGCCCACCTCACGCGCGACAGGTCTGTCCGCCGAGGAGAGACTATCATGCGATGACTGTCATAAGCTGCAAGCCGATACTCAACACTCGATCGCCATCATGTCGAACCCTCGCGCAAGGGCGCAAAGGCACACACCTTTAATATAGCACATCCGACACCGGGGTCAAGACTGATATCGGGTGCTTACGGCGGAAAATGAACGAGATTTACCCCCTACGAGCCTCTGGCACCGTTTCTAGAAAGGCATAGTCGTGTCGGCCGTTGCCGAATCCGTAGCGGCCGCCTCCCCGCGGCCGTACCTCATATCACCTCGCCACACTCCGGACACCGCGGCTCGGTTAGACCGGTCAGATTGTACCCGCATCGCTGACAGAAGCCCTTCGGTGGTCGCCGGTCGCGGGACCACAGTACAGCAGTCAGGACCGCAAGCACGACCAACGGTATCCACAGCGGAATGTTGACAACCGTGCCTAACCACCATGTCCGCACAACACCGGGCAGCCACATGATCGACGGGTCGTCGTCGAAATCCCAATCAACGCTCGGGCCCTGCTCCAACAGATCGGCAATGTGGCGCGAGTGGCGATAAACCCACACAGAACCCTCAGAGAGTTTCAGCACCGTCCTCCCTCTACTGTAGCCCACGGGCCAGACCACGCTACCGGCCCCCGCAGCCCCCATCAGCACGCACCGCACCAGCCCGGCGGAGATGAGGACGCGGCGGAGACGGGATGGAGGATGGTATCTCATACCGGATCGCCACACTCGCTGCAGATGCCAGAGACGTTGCCCGTCAGGTTGTACCCGCACCGCTGGCAATGCCCCGACGGTGGGCGGCGACTCGGCCACAGCCACCCTGTAACCACAGTGACCGCCGCCATCGGGAGCCACAACGGAATGACCAACATGTTGTAGAAATAGCGCCTGTCCAGGTACGGCAGCCAGCCGGCACCCTCCAACGGTGAACCCGCCAGCCAGCCGGTTTCCAACGGGTAGCGCGCCACCCCTATGCCGGTACCCAGGCCAGATCGAGGATCGTGTTCGTCGGCTTCTCGGTGTTGAACACGGCCTTGATGGGCATGCCGATTTTGGGCTTTCCCTCC
>JAUWNF010000205.1 GCA_030612785.1 Phycisphaerales bacterium | reverse complement strand
CGAGACGCAGGCCGCTACAAGCCGTGCGGCGTGCGAGACCCAGGCCGCTACAACATGAGGCCGGTGGAAACGGCATTAGTCATCTTGGGCCCGGTGTTCCTGGCGGCTTGCAAACAGGATGCCCGGCTGGCCGACGCGAGACTCCGGGACCCCGTGGTGAAGGACGTGACCATCGCCGGCTTGACCCTCGACAAGAACGCCACGCCGGAAATGGTAACGTTTGCGCTGCTACAAGCCATCAAGGAGGACCTCGCAGCGGGCAAGGACCTCGAAGCGCGCGAGCGGGCGTTCGACAAGCAGTTTGACCTCGCGGCGCCGTCGGCGATCCACGCCCAATACATCCGCGCCGTTGCTCCGCAGCACGCCGAGCTAATTGAGCCGCGGGAGAGCGTTTACAAGACGGTGCGCACCTGGGCGCCCACCTTGGGACACTATGTCGGGAGTTTCGACTTCAGCTTCGAGGAGGCCGGACAGCGGATGCGAGTGCTCAACGTGTCCGCTTCCTCGCGGAGAGGCCGTGGCAACGTGGAGGAACGACACGTGCTGCTCGAGGCCCGAGACCCTGACGGCGATCCAAACGCCGCGGTAGTGGTCAAGGTCCAGTTGGTGCGGGAAGAGGGTCGCTGGCGCGTCTGGTGGGTTGGCTTCGAACGTTCCACGCGCCATCTGCCCACGGATCAGCGGGTCGGCGGCACGATCCCCGCGCCGAAGACGGGGTAATTCCCGATCCGACACGCCTGCTGTGGGAGGCGAAAAGGGGCGCACTTCTCGGACGGTTTGTGGGAAGTCGTACACATGGAATCCCAGGTTATCACCGTCAAAGGGGCGCGCGAGCACAATCTGCGAGACGTCTCCCTGAGCTTGCCTCGGAACCGGTTGATCTGCTTCACCGGCGTCTCGGGCAGCGGTAAGAGCAGCTTTGCGTTTGACACGCTCTACGCCGAAGGGCAACGCCGCTATATCGAGTCACTGAGTTCGTATGCCCGCCAGTTCCTGGGGCAGGTCTCCAAGCCCGACGTCGATCAGATTACCGGGCTCAGTCCGGCGATCTCCATTCAGCAGAAGACCAGCGGTTGGAACCCGCGCAGCACCGTGGGGACCATCACCCAGATTCACGACTACTTGCGGGTGTTGTTCGCCCGGGTCGGGCGGCAGCATTGCACCAACTGTGGCCGGCCGATCACCGCCCAGACGCGCGAACAGATCGTCGGGCGCATCCGCGCGCTTCCGACCGGCTCTGCGATTTTGATCCTCGCCCCGGTGGTGCGCGGGCAGAAAGGCGAATATCGCGATCTCTTTGAAGACATGCTCAAGCAGGGTTACACGCGAGCACGAGTCAACGGGCAGGTGCTCCGGCTCTCCGAAGACCCCCGCCTCCAACGGAATACGCGTCATAACATCGAGATTGTGATCGACCGCCTGACATTGAGCGGCAATGTGCGCCCGCGACTAGCGGAGGCGGTCGAAGCGGCGCTGACCCTCGGCGATGGTTCGCTGATCGTGCAGTCCGCGGACGGCGGTCGCGCCAAACCCGCGGCTGGTTTATCGCCGCGCGGTGGAGATTTGTTGCTCTCGTCCCGCTACGCATGCGCCGACTGCGGGATGGGCTTTGAACCACCCTCGCCGCAACTGTTCAGCTTCAATTCCCCGGCCGGTATGTGCCTGACCTGCGACGGCCTGGGCACCAAGTTCGATTTCGACCCCGAACTGTTGGTGAACCACCCGCGGCGGTCGTTCGTCACCGGCGCGATCGGCCTGACCGGCTCCAAGATCGGTCGCTGGCGCCGACACATATATCGGGGCGTGGCTGAGCACGTCGGATTCGACATCAAAACACCCTGGAACAAGCTCCCCAAGAAGGCGAAACACGCCTTGCTGTACGGCACCGATAACGCACACGTCACCTTCGAGTGGCGCTGGTCGGGCGGGGTGTGGCGCCACGGCGGCAAGTTCGCCGGCGTCCTCGCCGAGTTGCACGAGAAGCATCGCAAGGCCAAATCAGCCTTGGTCTGCTCCGTCTACGAGAAGTACATGCGGCGTACGGTCTGTCCCGACTGTCAGGGAGCCCGGTTGAACCGTCAGGCCTTGGCCGTCAGACTCGGGGGGCGAAACATTCAGGAAGTGTCCGCCATGTCCATCGCCGACGCGGCTGACTTTTTCGACGCCTTGAAGCTCACCGATGTCGAGCAGATCATCGCTGAGGAGGTTTTGAAAGAAATCCGCGGCCGACTGCGTTTTCTCCAAGACGTCGGGCTGCACTACCTCACGCTGGACCGCGCCGCTCCCACTCTGGCGGGTGGCGAATCGCAGCGGATTCGTCTGGCTAGCCAGATCGGCTCTGGTCTGGTCGGCGTGCTCTACGTGCTGGACGAGCCCAGCGTCGGCCTGCACGCCCGTGACAACCGCCGCCTGCTCGATTCACTCGAGCGCCTCCGCGACATGGGCAATACGGTGATCGTCGTCGAGCACGACGAGGCCACCATGCGCACCGCCGACCTGCTGGTGGACTTTGGACCCGGTCCCGGCGTCCGCGGCGGCGAGGTCGTCGCGACGGGCGACATTAACAAACTGTGCAAGACCAAAGCATCGATCACCGGCGCGTACCTGGCCGGCCGGGATGAGATTGAGATTCCCAAGGAACGCCGCCCGGTGACCAAGCCGGCGTACGGTCGCAGCAGAAGGGCGGCGAAGTCAAAGACGACCAAAAAGCAACGCAAGAAGGCGTAGAAGAAGGCGTACAACCGTCGCCAAGGTGATACGCAAGTTGGATCGTGCGACCCAACGCCGGATCGTGCGCCTGTTGGGACTGCTGGGCGAAAACGCCCCCGAGGATGACGACCTTCGGCGGGTGGTGGTCACTTGGCCGCGCATTGCCAAACGTGGGCGCTTTGGCGCGAAGCTGGGGCCATCATCGCAAAAGAAGGGATGACGTACCAGACGCACGACGGTCTCTGGAAGCGTTACCCAGCGTGCGCGATTGCATCCGACGCATCGAAGACATTGCTGCGGCTGGCTGGTGAACTGGGGTTGACTCCGCTTTCACGCCAGCGGTTGGACGCGCGGCCGGAGCCTCTTGCGAAAGATGACTTTGAGAAATGGCAGGCCGCTACCTTGGCAGGGATGGTCAAATGAAAACGGGCCGCCCCAGCGGAGCGACCCGGGATAGATTTCGGTTTGTCAGCTCTGCTACCGTCGGCGTCTGGTCACGAGCAGACTGCCGAGAGCCAGCAGCGCTATCGAAGCGTGCTCAGGGGACTTCGGCGACACGAAACCCGTGGTAGATGATCTCGACCGTCGGACTGGCGCCGTTGCGGGGCGCCGCGTGCAGGATTCCGTCGTTGTCGTGGAACGACCCGCCGCGGATACCACGATACGAAACGTAAAACACAGCTTCGTTCCATTCCATGATGTTCCCGCCCTGGTCGAACGTGCCGTACGGACTGTCCGACGGCTTGGCATTGTACGCGCCAACCTCGGTTCTGTAGTACGGGCCGCCTATCGCGTAATCGCTGCCGTAGCAGTTCGCCGAGCCGTTCGTCATGTTCGTGCCCGGCGGGGCCTCGGACGTCGGCGCCGTGTTCGATCCCGTCGGGTAATCCCAGTAGTTCCCGGTCACACCGTCGTTGTAGTGATACGCCGCTTTGTACCACTCGTCCTCCGACGGGATCACCCACGTGGCGTCCGGCTCACGCACGATCGCGATGAGTTCACCATCCGTCGTCGCCCCGTCCAGGTAGTAAGACCCGTCCTCAGTCAGGCCTGCATCCTGGGTCGGGTCCTCCGTTAGCTGCCCCGTCGGCTGGCCGTTGTGCAGCCAGTTACAGAACCGAGCGGCATCGCCCCAGGACACGTAGTTCACCGGGCGGTCGGCCCAGTCAGCTTCCGTCCCGCTTGGACGTCCGCTGAAGTCGTAGGTCGAACTTCCCGGATTCCACGTGATCTGGCAACCGTTCGAGCTGCTGTCCATGGAGCTGTTGTAGAGCCCGTATGGATTCGATCCCGCCGGGTCCACCGCGTTCAGGAAATCCCGGTACTGCCCGGCGGTGACCTCGTAGGTGCCGATGTTGTAGACGTAGTCCACCGCCCCGCATTCGCGGCATGGACCGTAACCGTTGGAGACGCAATCGCCGGAATCTTCTCCGGCGTTGCCCGGGTTGCCGACGAGCACGGTGTCGATCACGACATACGCGAGCGGGCCGGTGAACCCCTGCTGAAATAGGGCGTAGTCCTCCAGGTCCGTGTCGCAATCCGGATCAATGTCGCCCAGGGGACGCCCCTCGGCGTCAACCGCCGTTCCGGGTGGTGTGTTGTTGCATACGTCGAACTCATCGTCCACGCCGTCGCCATCCGAGTCGACCGCCCACACCGGCGACGAAGCCCCCAACAGAACCAGCCCGACCGCCAAGCCCAACAGCAGCATCAGTCTTCGCACGCGCATCTCGTATCCTCCTCTGCCCGAAATCCGGGCCACGTTCCACCTGCCCGTCCAACTGCCCTTGTCCCACAAAAAGAGAGAGCGCGCCCGCAGGCATCTCTCTTCGGCCTTCCCAAACAAATTGTCAGGGTGTGGAGGTTGCCTATCCGCCACCCTACTAGGCTGTCATTGTGACGACCCGTCCCCCGTAGGTCAATAAGGGTTTTCCCTTATAGCGTCAGGTTCCGTTGGCCAAATCGGCTGCGAGGCTGCCAGGCGCGGGAACGCCCGGGCGCCCGGGAAACCGGAGTATGACGATGCCAAGTGCGGAGCTTGACCGGATGGCGCTTAAAGGGTATAATGTACATAAATGGCAATCGGTCTAGAAGGGGTAGAGCCTATGAACATCGGAGTCGCCGAGATTCGGAACAACATGGCGGACGCGCTCAATCGCGTCGCCTACCAGGGTGAGCGCGTGGTTCTGGAGCGTCACGGCAAACCGTGCGCGGCGATCGTGTCTCTGTCGGACCTGGAGCGGTTGGAAGCGCTGGAGGAACGCGAGGACGTGCGAGCGGCCAAGCGCGCCCGCCGAGAAAAAGGCAGACTGACCTTAGATGAACTCCGGGACGAACTGAGGCTGTAGTGTGGCGTATCGAGTAATCGTCAAGCCATCCGTCGCCAAGGTGATACGCAAGTTGGATCGTGCGACCCAACGCCGGATCGTGCGGTTGTTGGAACTGCTGGGCGAAAATCCCAGGCCGGAAGGTGCGGTCAAACCGCAAGGCGATGAAAACCTGTGGCGCGCTCGTGTGGGCGGGTATCGCGTAGTCTACGAAATCCATGACGATCGCTTGGTCGTGCTGGTGCTGTGCGTCGGGCATCGTCGGGACGTGTACCGGAAGGGTAGGTGATGCAAAGCGTTACAAGAATGCGCCCGGGAGGACTCGAACCTCCAACCTACTGATTCGAAGTCAGCCACTCTATCCAATTGAGCTACGGGCGCGACGCGAGGCCATTCTAACGGATATTCCCCTGGGCGGAATGTGTAATACCAGATCTAGTGGTCTGATTCAAAATTGATGGGCATTATCTTGACTTCGGCCTTCCTCTGTCGTATTATTGCGTTCGAGGAGGTTCGGATGCGAGTAGCGCCAAGTATCAAGCTCACAAAGAAAGAACGGACGACACTTCAATGTTGGTCACGAGGACGCAGGATTTCGGTTCGGCAAAGGGACCGAGCCAGGATGACCCTGCTCGCCGCGGCCGCGAAGCTGTTGCACACCGTCGCCAAGGTTGATCCGCCCGGCCCACGGAACTCCTCCCAGTATGCGCCCAGCAAATCGAGCAACCGGTGCAGGCACCGCTCAAGGGATTTCGGGCAACGGGCGATGGCGTGCAGAGAGGGCGTCTGCTGGTCGTGCCCCAGGTCGTCAGTAAGCGCTTCTTCAATTGCAGTCGATTCCATCGTCACATCTCCGTCGCTCCATCGAAACCCAACATCTTCCTGCTTCCCCTCCACCAGGATATCAGCCACGACCAGATTGCGCCACAATCACGTCGGCGGGGATCAAGTTGCTTGACCCGTCGGTGGAGGATCCTGAGCCGGCCGGTGGATTCTGCGGTCTTCGGCAGAGCACCAGGCAAAAACAGTACGTACTGTTTTTGGCGGGCCGTACCGCGATTACACGCTCACGAATGCGGGTGAATGATGAGGAATGCTAACGATTGCGAAACGCAGTCAGGCGCGGTAACATGCTGTCAGCAAAGCGATTCCTGAGTTTTTCGGCGTGATGCTTGTCGTGCTTTGGGAGCAGGAGGTCGCTGGTTCGAATCCCGTCGCCCCGAGTGCTTGTGGGATAACGGCTTAGAGCAATTCGGGACACCTACGCAACCCCCTGGTTTTGGCCGCCAGTGGAACTCTGGTGGAACGCAGCACCGAAA
>JAUWNF010000213.1 GCA_030612785.1 Phycisphaerales bacterium | reverse complement strand
GTCACGGGTAATGCCAGGTGTCGAGATGGGGTTTTCGGCACCGCGTGGGTTGCGGGTGCCCCACCCTCTCGCTTTCTGAGGGTGGGGGACTGATTTGAACGGTGTCCCGCTCCCGCGAGTGATTCCGTCCCCCGCCCCTGGAAGGGACGGAGCGCCCTTCTGGAAAGTCTGTCCCACAACCCCAGACCCGGTGTCCCTCGTCCAACGTGCGGTGTTCCGCGTTTCATCGGGCACCTCCGTTCTGCGCATCAGCAGACTGGGCTAGCAGCGCTTCGATCCGCTCCAGACGGGCGCTAAGATCGGCGACTTGTTCCCGCTGAGCTGCGATCTCGGCGTCCTTTTCCTTCACGAGCGTATGCAGCTCCTGCACAGCCGCCGCCGAGTAGATAGTCAGCGGATAGGAATCGACCTGGAGGATCGGCTTGCCGTCCGGCAGGTGGTCGCCGCTGCAACGAACGTACTCCGGGAAGACCTGCTGAAACTCCTGTGCGATCACATTCATGTAGGGCCGGTCAGCGATCACTGGATGCGCCGCCCGGTATTCGTCGGTGTAGCGGAAGCTGACCAGACGAACCTTGTCGAGAGTCTCGAGGGCGTTGGAGATAGTGCGGACGTCGGTCTTGATCCGCCCGTCGGAGTTGGCCAGCCAGTCACCGGCCGTCGTCTTGGAGGCATTGCCTTCGACCTCCAGGCGATTGGTCGTCGGCGCTCGCCCGATGCCGACGCCGCCCGCCGTGCGAATCAGGAACTGGTTGTCGGCGGTGGAGGAGAAGCTTGCGCCGGCCGCGGAATCATCCGCCCAAACGAAGGTCCCCTTGTACAGGGCCCAGGCCTTGTGACCGGCGGCGAAACTCACGTCGCCGACGGCCTCATTATTCCAGCCTCCCGGGACGGTGGCTTTGGAGCCGCTGGCGAGATTGTTCTGGCCTCCGCCGATGGTGGCGTAGCCCCCGTCGGCGACGTGGCTACCACCCCGCGTTGCGCGCGCGGCTGGATGCGCGAATGGATCGGGCAATCCTGGCAAAGCTGGAGCCGGAGGACATCCTGCAGCAGGTTTACCTCGAGGTGTTCCGGCAGATCGATCGGTTTGAATATCGCGGTCCAGATTCGTTCCTGAACTGGGTTCTGACCATTCTGGAGAACAAGCTGATCGACGCCCGGCGCGCCTTGCACTGCCAGGCACGTGACGTCGATCGGGAGGTGCCCGCGCAAGCCGGTGGCGGAACGGAATCGTACTGGGACCTGCTCGACCAGCTTTACGCCGACTCTGCGACGCCGAGCCGGGCGGTTCGGCGCGAGGAGGCCGTCGGCGCCCTGCTGGCCTGTATTGCACGCCTTTCCGACTCCCACCAAAAGGTGATCCGTTTGCGCTTCCTGGAGGGACGTTCATTGGACGAGGTGGCTGATCGCCTCGGCAAGACCCGCGGCGCCGTTGTTGCTCTGACCCGACGCGCGCTCGAGGCTCTACGTGCGTCCATGGACCGTCTGGGTGATTTCACGCGAGCTTCGTGAGCCCCCCGTGGCATCTGGTACCGTTTGTGTCAACATACTCCAGGATAAGCATTCGGATTGTGGTCGCGCGTTCTGCCCCGGCGCCCAGAGCCTGGCTCATGGTTCGCAGTTTCCCAGCATCGCGGAGACGGACGCCCCTGAAACCGGCTCGATGAGCCCGCGCTCGGTGATGATCCCCCGAATCAGGCTTGCCGGCGTCACGTCGAAAGCGGGGCTGTAACAGGACACTTCATCCGGAGCCGTTTGACGCCCCATCCCCCTGCGAATCTCGTCCGGATCACGTTCCTCGATCGGAATCCCTTCGCCGTCCGCGAGGGGGAGATCGAACGTCGAACTCGGAGCCGCCACGTAGAACGGAATGCCATGGGCATCGGCCAGCACCGCCAGCCCATAAGTACCGATCTTGTTTGCGGTGTCCCCGTTGGCGGCGATGCGGTCGGCACCGGTAATCACCAAATCGACCTTTCCCTCCCGCATGACTACCGCCGCTGTGCTGTCGCAGATCAGGATGACGTCGATGCCGGCTCGCCCCAGTTCCCACGTGGTGAGCCGAGCACCCTGAAGCAACGGCCGCGTCTCATCGGCATACACGCGGAATGCCCGGCCCAGCTTGTGGGCTACATACATGGGCGCCAAGGCCGTCCCATACTCCGCCGTGGCCAAGGCTCCGGCGTTGCAGTGCGTCAGAACCCCGCAACCGTCGGTGATCAGCGGCGCTCCGTGTTCACCGATCTTGCGGCACATGGCGGCGTCTTCGTCGCGGATCGCTTGGGCCTCGCCCAGCAGGGCTTTACTGATCTCCGCGACACCCCGTCCCCGGTGATCGTCAGCACACTTAACCATCCGTTCGAGGGCCCAGAACAGATTCACCGCCGTCGGACGGGAAGTTCGCAGGTAATCGCAGACTTCCGTCAGGCGGCGCCGAAACCCGGCTTCATCACCCTCGTCACAGCCGCGCACCCCCAGCACCGTACCCATGGCCGCCGCGATTCCGATGGCCGGCGCTCCCCGAACCGCCAGCCGCCGGATTGCGTCCCACATCGTCTCGACGTCCTCCACCCGGATGATCTTGAACTTCTCCGGGAGAAGCGTCTGCTCGATCAAGGCCACGTGACCGTCGAGCCCGCCCACCCATTCGATTGGTCGGATCGGATTGCTTTCGTTCATCGTCTTTCCAGCGCCACCGTGTAGCGACCGGCGTCTCGCCAGCCGAGGAAGACACAAAGACGCCCATTACGGAACGGGCGGCGGGAACCTGTGCTTGACGCCACGTGTCAAGTGCGCCGGCCGCTACTTCCAAGGTGACGGATCAGCGCCTCTGGAGCTTGTCCTGCAAGGCGCGGTTCTTCTTCTCCACGCCCTTGGTCAGCGTCTCCTTGAACCGGCGTACGGCGGCGTCCACTTCGGGATCGTGGCCGCCGCTGATCTGGGCCGCCAGCAGGGCAGCGTTCTTCGCCCCGGCTTCTCCGATTCCTACTGTGGCCACCGGCACGCCGGGCGGCATCTGCACCGTGCTGAGCAGAGCGTCCACACCTTGCAGCGAGCCGCTGGCGATGGGCACGCCGATCACCGGCAGCGTGGTGTTGGCCGCCACCGTGCCCGCCAGGCCGGCCGCCAAACCCGCCGCCGCGATCAGCACCTCGAAACCCTCCTCCTGCGCCCGGCAGGCAAATTGATGAACCCGCTCGGGCGTCCGGTGAGCCGACATCACTTCCACCGCCGCTTCGAGCCCCAGTTCGGCAAGCTGGGCGACGCACTTCTCCATCGTGGGCCAGTCCGAATCGCTACCCATCAACACCGCTACGCGAGCTTTCGCCGTCATCACGCTGCTCCGTTACCTTAGAAGTAGCGGCCGGCGCACTTGACACGTGGCGTCAAGCACAGGTCCCCGCCCGCCGATTGTGTCCGTTCAGTTCCTAGCGTGTCTTTTAAGCAACCCAGCCGGCGGGGTCAAATTCAGGCTGAACCACCACAGAGCACCCTCGCGGGTCGCGGCCAAAGGGGCTGGTTTCGTTCGAGTTTGGACCCCTTTTGCACGATACAAGTAGATGGAGGCAGCTATGGACGACGAGAATCATAACCTGGATTCACTGAAGCGCGTGGTGCAGCGCCTGCGGGAACTCAGCGGCGATGGCTTCGCCGAAAACATGGTCGAAATCCTGGAACGCGAGCTCGCCCGCCACGAGTCGGCTGGGGAACCATCCCGACAAGGGGGTGTGGCACAATCTCGAGACCAGGGTTGGCCGGCGGCGGGTGCGAACAAATAGCGCAACCCTGAAGCTACCCCAGTTGAGACAGGCGCTCAGGCACGAACGCCAAGCTCAAGATCCTCCATCCTTCAACTCGCCAAGTCCGCGTGACATCGTTCCGCGTTTCAAAACTGGCGAACGGGTAGACCAGTGGTGGGAACGCCCCGCCGCGTGATTGCGCACTGATTGTTCTTGCCACGCGACTATCACCCGATTATTATTCGTACTATGGCGGATGTGCGAGCGGACATCGAACTGCGCGCGGCCGAAACCATGGGCCAACGCATCCGCCGACGGCGGAAGCAGCTTCGCCTGAGCCAGATGGAGTTGTCGCGCCAGGCGCATATCAACCAGGGGTACCTCTCGGAAATCGAGCGCGACCGGCGTCGCCCCAAACGGAAGGTGCTTGATGCCCTGGCGGCAGCCCTGGGTCTGCCGCCGGCCATCCTCGTCGGAGCAGGAACGGGGCACGATGCTCCGCAGCCGTACGAGGCCTCCCGCCTGCCGCTTTTCGGGTCCGTCCCGGCTGGTCCGCCTGGCGAATCACAGGAACAACTCGAACTCCTCCCGGTGCTGTGCCACCTCTGGGCGCCGGACCGATACTGCCTGCGTTTGGCCTACGATAGCATGGAGCCGACGCTCAAGCCCGGCGACATCATCCTGGTGCAGTACCGCCCCGACGTGAACCCCGAGCATGTTCAGGGGAAGATTTGTGCTTGCCTGATCGATGGTGAACCGACGCTCAAGCGCGTGAGCGTCAGCATCCGGAGAGACCAACGCATCATCATCCTCCGTGGCGACAACCCCGCCGCCCCCTCCATCGTGGTGGACGACACCTCCGATTTCAGCATCCAAGGTGTCGCTTTAACCCTCGTCAGCCGAGAACTTTAGCGCTGCGCAGCAATAAGTAAGTACGTGTTTAGCGTTCTACTGGTGTAGCATGGGTAACGCGCGTTACCCGTGGAGCAACCGGGGCGGGCGAAGCCCACGGGTAAGGTCCGCCACTGATCGCGGCTGCGCTTACCGGTCCCACGCTGAACAGTGCGGCAATAATATTACAATTTTCCTTGACGGGCGCAATAATATGGTGTATGTTAGGGATATGTTAGGATAATGGCCGCCCACCTTGAATGTTGCCGGGGGCACTGAGCGGGGCGACCGCCACGGGTGGGCCGAGTCAGGGGGACTACGGTGAGAACGGCAGGGGACAGAGCCAATAGCCGGACCAGGGTGAACGGGAGACGCCTGCGAATTGAGTGTGTAAGGGAACCGGCACCGATCCGCCCGTCACGGCGGGTGGCGGAGGTGGCCATGAAGTTCGGGGTCACCGGTCCAACGGCACCACGAAGAGTACTCGCTCCATTATCTCTGGACTTGGCTCCGGGGCGTATCATCGCCTTTGTCGGGCCGTCCGGCAGTGGCAAATCGTCCGCACTCGCCCAAATCGAGGCTTGCCACGCCGGCGGACATAGCGTCCAGCGGATTTCGTTCCCTCGGGATCGCTCGCTGGTGGACTGCGTCAGTCCGCACACCGAGCTGGTCGACGCACTGGCGTTACTGACCGCCTGTGCCCTGGGCGAAGCACCGCTATGGTTGCGACGCTACGAGGAGTTGTCCGACGGGCAGCAGTTCCGGGCGCGCTTGGCCAGAGCGATCGGGCTCCACAGCCGCGGGCGCTCGGCGGCTCCGTTGCTCTGCGACGAGTTTTGCAGCGGACTCCATCGCCGGGCGGCGAAGGCCATCGCCCACAACCTGCGCAAGCTGGTGACGCGGCGTGGGCTGTGCGTCGTGCTGGCCTGTGCCAATGAAGACCTCCTGGGCGATCTTCAGCCGGACGTGACTATCGGGTTGCGCGGCGACGGCACGCACGAAGCTAAGCGAAGTACGCCGCGCCGGCGGGCGATCAGCTTCTGGCGCCGCCTGGTCGTCGAGCGCGGGAGCAAGCGTGACTATCAAGAGTTTGCCGCCATGCACTACCGGGCGACGGATGAACTCGGTTTTGTGGACAAGGTCTTCGTGCTGCGGGAGAAGGCGAACGGGGAGCGCGTTGGCATTGTGGTCTACGCCCACGGGCCGGTGGAACTCGCCCTGCGCAACCAGGCCACCAACAAGCGCTTTTGCCGCAATCCTACTGCGCTGAACCGGGAGCTGCGGATTCTGCGGCGGTTGGTCATTCATCCGGACGTTCGCGGGTGCGGACTGGGATACCGACTGGTGAAGAAGACTTTGCCGTTGGTGGGTACGCGCTACGTCGAGTGTCTGGCGGCCATGGGCGAAGTCAACCCGGTGTTTGAGATGGGCGGTATGACCCGCATCGGCCTGTGCGCCGCTCCGCCCGAACAGGGGGAAGCCCTGCGGGCTTTGACGGCATTGGATGTCGATCCCTTTGCGCCTGATTTCGAGTTGAAGGTTTGTCGCAGCCCGCGGGTGCGAAGTGTGGTGGCGCGGCTGGTGTTCCAATGGTATCGCGCGACCACCGGTGGTGGAGAACGACGTGTCAGCAGGCAGTCA
>JAUWNF010000331.1 GCA_030612785.1 Phycisphaerales bacterium | reverse complement strand
GTTCGTGCCACCCCCCGCCCATGAAACAGAAGGAGAGACCACCCGCCCTTGACCGCACGTGTCAAGGACTCAAAGGCGCCTCTCTCGCGACTCCCTAAACGGTTGTCTGCTGATCGAGACGGTTTTCCACCGCCATCACTCACATTATAATATTAGGACTTTAACCGATCCGCCGGTCCGCGTCAATTAGGGTTTTCCCTTAGACCGGGTGATTCGACGGCCCTATCTCGGATTCCTCACCGCCGCGAGCGCCGCGAGCTTAGAGCAGCCTTCGGCCGCAACCAAAGAAGAACCTCACGCAGAGACGCAGAGGCCGCAGAGAATAGATAAGGAACGGTTTTCTTCCTTGGCGATCTCTGCGCCTCAGCGTGAGATTCAAAATGGCGCCACCGAAAACTTGTCAGAAGAACAAGAAAACACGGTATGGCAATACAGAACCCCGGCTCCAGGCCCAACATGTTCACCCCCAATCCAAGTGTGCGGACCGCCGGCCCCCCATCAACCGCACCACCGCGCCGAGTTTCATGCCCACGAGCAAGAACGCCGTCGCGGCGGTGCCGAACACCGGCACCAGCACGATCCCCGTGAGCAGCGCGCCGAGACAGGCTCCGGCGTGGTCGGCTCCGTCGATCGCGCCGGCCGCGAGGGCAACCTCGCCTGTTACGGAGAGCTGCAAACCACTGGCCAAGGCAAAAGCGGCACCGCCGAGTACGCCGGTTACTCCCACCATGCTCAAGACCGCCCACTCCACAACGACAAACCCCAGGCGTGTGCCCTGCACCGCTCCCAACGCCGGCAGGATGAACGGGATCGCCAGGGCCAGCAGGGCCAAGAACACGTCCACGATCATCAGCCTGCGCCATAGGCCGGAGGTGGGTGCCCCATCCCTTCGATCTGCCGTAGGCAGATCCAGGGGTGGGGAATGGCCTGCACCAGGCCGCGCCGCCCTGCCCGCTCCGGTCAGACGCCGGGCACGCTTGCCCGCGAGCCAGCATCCGACCACCAACCCACCCATGAACACCGCGATGATCCAACCGATGCGACTGTACACATACCCGTAGAGATTCTGAAAAGCGAAGAGCCAGACGATGCTCAGGGCCATCGTGGCGAAGCCGGTAGTCCCCACCGAAAGGACAATCGCCCCCGCTGCCCAGCCTTGGGCAGCCCGCCGACGAAGGCGGCAAGCAAGCAATACCACCGCCCCGAGCAGCACCAGGGCTGCCGCGAGCTTGGCCAGGCTGATCGAGCGCAGCCGCTCGATGACGCTCCCGGATACACCGCCGGTCATCCGATCCCATAGCACCAGGCGCTGCATGTAAACCACGGGTCGAAGGTCCGTACTTAGCTCCGCGCCGCTGGCGGCATCCAGTTCGTCGGCGCGCCGCCGTATCTTTTCGGGATCGAGTTGCTCCTCAAACAACAACGGGTGGAAGAGGTCCGACTGCACGGCCCGTTCGGCCCAGCGCCGGTTCAGTTCCGGCAAGTCCGCCGCGAGGAGTCCGGGCTCGGTAGCGGCCAATACCTGGGCCGGATCGCCCCAGCCCACCACCACGTACGGGAAATGGCGCCGCAGCGTGGCCCGGATCGAGGCCAGGTATTCGCCCGAAACCGGAGACAGTTCGCCGGGGGCCGCCGTGACGGTCAGGCACACCACCGACCGCGGCGTCATCGCCCGGCGCAGCTCGCGGTAGAACTCGTCGGTGTAAAACCGGGCCCGCAGCGCCGACATCGGTTCGGGCAAACGGGCGATGACCAGGTCGAAACGCCCGCGCTGCGTTTTCACGAAGTAGCGGGCGTCCATGGAATGCACCGTTACACGGTCGTCGTGGAGCGCCTGCCGGTCGTTGTCCGCCAAATACGGCTCGATGATCTCGATCTGGCGTGGGTCCGGTTCGACGTAGTCGAGGTGCTCGACCGGGTGGCGGAGGATTTCCGCCAGGAGCCCTTCCGCGCCGCCGCCCAGCACCAGGACACGCCGGGGTGCGGGATGCTGGCACATCCAAAAGTGGGCCGGGGGCACGAAGGTGTAGGGATCGGGGAAATCGGCGGCGACCTGCCCGTCGCAGTATAGGGTGTACAGTTCGGCCCGGCGGCCTACGGCGAGATTCTGATACTTCGATTCCGCTTCGGCGCACAACTCATACCCCGGTGCGACGTCGCGCCAGCGCCGCTCGACGAGCCACCGGTTCAACGCGTCACCGCCCAGCAGGGTCGTCGGTATCGCCGCGAGGGCGATCCCGAACAGGGCCGCCGCGAGCGCCCGGTGTGACATAACGAGCAGCAGACCGCCGCAGGCCGCCGTGGTCAGTGCGAGGCATAGCAGAGCGGTCTCAATCGGGGCGAGGTGCTCCACCGCCCAGAAGCTGAACGCCGCGCCGCCGATCAGGCTTCCGGCGGATTCCAGGGCATAAATGCGGCTTAGCGTTCCGCCTTCCTGATGGTGGGACCGGCTTTCCAGCTTGTCACTGACCGGCTGGAAAGCCGGCTCCACAGGGATGTTGACGCAACACGCCAGCGGAAACGCCATCCCCACTAACGCGCCGACCGGGGAGACGAACAGCATCGCCGCGACCGCCGTGGTCGAGAGCGGTAGCAACTCGCCGGGCTCCACCCCCAGCCAGGCCCGCGCGCCGCGAAAAGCCCAAAGCTCAACGCAGGCGGCAAGGCCCAGCGTCAGCAACACGGCGACGAGCCGCAGGTCCGCCCGACCACGACGCGCCACCCGGCCGCCCACCAGGGCTCCGGCGGACACACCGAACAGCCAGGCGGACAACACGATACCCCAGGCGAGTTCGCTCCCGAACATGAGCACCAGGGCTTCACGCAATAGGAGCGTTTGGGTGACGATGGCCTGTACGCCACAGGCCAACACAAGTGCCACCAGCGCGAAGCGCTTCCGAGGCGTTGGCAACGGCAGTCCCTCACACGTTGCGTTCATCGCGCCGTATTGTAATGGGAATTCCGGTCGGACGCCGGGCCGTTTGCACTCATTTGGCCCGGACGGGCGAAGGCGGGTGGGTCTGTGGTCACGAGCGGGGGTTCAATCGGCGTCGGGCTCGTCTCGCCTGGCGAGGGCGGCCTTGATGGCCGGCACAGAGGTCAATTGTGCCCCTTCCGTGGGGTCGAAGGAGACGCCGAAGGTTTGTTCCAGGGTCAACAGGAGGGTGATGTGGAGAACGCTGTCCCAGGCTTCCACGTCCGCGGAGGCGAGCTGAGGGTGGTAGACTGTGGGCGGAATTCTAAACACGTCGCAAATGATTTCCTGCAACTTCTCGTCCATTGGGTGCAACGTTTTTAGCAGATGGTGATCCAGTCCGCAACTGGCGGCACATCGTTCCTCAGATCATATTCATAATGAGCGTGATCGTCGGTCGTGCGGCTGGTTTCGACGAAGTCGTTCTTGGAAAGAAAGCTCTTGCAGACCGCGTTTCTCGCGGTGGGAATGAATTCCGCCTCGAGTTTTTCAAACCTCGCCCGCTTCATCTCCCCCATGACCAGACGGAGGAACGAGTCCTCGATTCCGCGACCGATTACGCGGCAACTCAACAAGAAGACGTCGAGATTGCACGTCTGGGGCGAGGAGGCGGGGCGCACGATAGCCAAGGCGATGCGCCCGTAGTCGCCAAACTGGTCGGCCAAGGAAGCCAGAAAAACAGCCGCTCCCTTTTCGGACATCTGCACGAGGTCGGCTTCGGCGTATCGGCGGGTGGTGAGATTGAACTGGTTGGTTTTCTGAGTGAGCTGAGCGGCGCGCACCAGGTGTGGCTGGGGATCGAAGGGCTCGAACTTCATCTGGATGCCGAGCCCGCGCAGGTAGTCCTGGAGGTGCCCGGCCTCCTCGCGGAATTGCCTGCGCCGGCGCTCCTGCCCGTACATCCGGGCCTTCTTGCGATCCTCCTCGGTGACACTCAACCGGTCGATGACCCCGGACCGCGGTAGGAGGCTCAGGAGCTTCCAGGGCTGCCGCGGGACCAGGGCACAACGTACCTCCGGGAGTTGCTCGCGGATCAGGTTGATCTCGAACTCACTGTCGTCGATGAAGACGAAGCTGTCCAAGCCGATGTTCAGGTCCTGGGCGAGGGCGCGCATGTTGGTGGCTTTGTCCTGCCAGTTGATGCGCGCCGCGGCGATCTGTTCCATCTTGAGGACCATACTAGGGTGCTCTTCGAAGACCTGGTTTACGTCGGCTTCGTTGTTCTTGCTGTTGATGGCGAGCAGAAAGCCCAGGCGATTGAGTTCGTCCAGTTGCCGCTGGAACTGCTGATAACACAGCCCAGGGTACGTTTCACCCAACTGGATCCCGGAGAGCCCGTCCTCGCCGATGATCCCGCCCCACAGCGTGTTGTCGCAATCCAAAACGATGCACTTGACCGGCGTGGTTTTGTACAACACGCACAACTCGGCCAGCCGCTGCGCAAGTGCCGGAATGGCTGCGGCGCTAAACGGTTGCATTGCAGCCATCATGTCGCGCTGGGAGTAGAAGCGTTCGGCCCCCATTCGGAAGACCAGCTATTCCAGGTCACAGACGACCAGCTTCGGCCGGGGCGAGGCCGCCTCCGCAAGCCGTTGGTTGGCCTGGGCGACTGCATAGCGGGCGCCCGCCGGAGACTGCGCCGCTAGATGCGGCGCCAGCAGGCACTCGGGCAACGCGAGATTACAAACGATCACCAGACCCGGGAACCGGTCGGCCAAGTGCCGGACCTGAGCGAC
>JAUWNF010000413.1 GCA_030612785.1 Phycisphaerales bacterium | reverse complement strand
CGATATCCTCAAAGGGGACGCTAACCACGAACGCCCCGACCTTGTAGTGCTCGTCCACCGGCTCGCACTCAAAACTGAGATGGGCCTTGCTCTCCATGTCGGCCATCGCCCTGATCTCGTAGCTGAAGCCGTCGCGCAGGTAGATCAGCTTGCGCACCTCGAGGCTGTCGAAGAACTTGTGTACCTCGTCGTCATCGGCCGCGATCTCCGGGGAGAGATTCGGAAAGTGCCCGAGGGCACAGCGCATGCGGGCTTCGTCCTGGAGTTGATGGAAGGATGATCCGTGAAACCAGTCGTAGTCAAACATCAGTAAGGTCCTGTAAGACAGGTCGACGGCGATACCCGTCCTGGGCATCTCGATCGACCCAGACGCACACGCTAGTTGCTCCGGGCAGTAGTGTCAACTGAGCGGTCTCGCGAGGCGCTGCGCTTCTCGTTATCTCAGCCGGTGCTATCATTGGGGTATGTCGCCGTCGGAAATGAGCTTGCGGGTCAAGGCCTTGGCAGCCGAGCAGGGCTTCTGCCGGGTGGGGATCGCCCCCGTACAGGCTCTGGGGCGGGTGGACTATTACGAACGCTGGTTGGCCGGCGGGCGGCACGGGCACATGGAATACCTGGCCCGGAACCTGGCGACGCGGTTTGACCCAGGCCGGATTCTGGAAGGGGCCCGGAGCATGATCGTGGTGGCCCATCCTTATCGCCAGTCCGTGCCGGATCCGCCCGACGACGCGTCGCGTGGGCGCGTGGCGATGTACGCTTGGGGGCGGGACTACCACAAGGTGGTTAAGCGCAAGCTGTTGGCGGTGTGTGACCGGCTGCGCGACGAGGTTTCCCAACCATTCGAGGTGCGGGTGTGTGTCGACACCGCCCCGCTCATCGAACGCGAGTTGGCCGCCCTGGCGGGCATCGGGTGGATCGGCAAGAACACCATGGTAATCAATCCGCGACTCGGCAGCTATTTCTTCCTTGGTGTCATAGTCACGACACTGGACCTCAACCACGATGCGCCGATCAGCGACCATTGCGGCACCTGCACCCGTTGCTTGGAGGCGTGCCCCAGCGGAGCGCTGCGGGCCCCCTACGAGATGGATGCATCGCGCTGCATTTCCTATCTCACGATCGAGCTACGCGAATCGATTCCCGAGGCGCTGCACGCGGCGATGGGGGCTTGGGTGTTCGGGTGCGACGTTTGCCAGGAGGTGTGTCCGTACAATCAAAAATCCCATCTGCAACACGATCCCGCGTACGCGATTCGCCCTCCAGGCCCTTCTCCCCTGCTGGAGGAGTTGCGCACCTGGAGTGAAGACGACTACCGCGAAACACTCCAGGGCAGCGCCATCAAGCGCGCTACGCTGGCTATGCTCAAGCGAAATGCTGCGATCGCGCGGCGAAATGGAAAATGGAAAATGGAAAGTAGAAAATGAAGAATGGAAGACTAGGAAATGCTCCGACGAAAGTCTACGGCGCTCACGGCGCGCCTTTTCCATTTTTAATTTTCCTTCACCACCCGGCCTTGTCGGAGGTCGCCGAGTCTTGACGACCCGGGGGAGGTCAGCGTTTTGCACGGAACTTGAGCAGTTCGCGGAGTTCATCCATCCGCAAGGCCCACGCGGCGGCCATATAGACCCCGACGCCGAGGGCGACGCTCGTCGCTACCTGAATGCCGGGGTGCAGCAGCCCCCAGCGTGCCGAACCCACCGCCCACCCGGGTAAGCGAACGGCGACGACGAGCAACAGAGAGGCCAGGGCAATCCGACCGACAACGAAGCCCCATCGGTCCCGCGGCGACGGCAGGTGGGCACGCAGCCTCCAGGACAGCCACAGCACTTGCAGGGCGGCACAGATCGCGGTCGCCAAGGCCACTCCCGCCTCCGCGAGAAAGAAAACCAGCAGCAGACTCAGGGTGAGGTTGACCGCCACCATGGTGACCGCCACGCGTACGGGCGTGCGACTGTTCTTCATCGCGTAGAACGTGCGGACGAGAATATGTTGCAGGAAAAACGCCCAAACCGCCACGCCGTAGAAAACCAACGACGGGGCCGCCCGGGCGGCGTCCCCGGCACGAAACTGTCCGCGCTCGAAGAACGCCTGGATCAGCGGCTCGGCGATGAGGCACAGGCCGATAGCCGACGGCACCCCGACGAACAGGCTAATGCGCATGCCTTGCTCGTAGGCGCGGGTCAATCCCGGTAGGTCCCCCGCGGCGGCGCGCGCCGACAATAGCGGGAAACTCGCCGTCCCCACGCCTAAACCAAATCCCCACAGCGCCAGGTGATAGAAGAACTGGGCGTAACCCAGGACGGCCGGCCCGCGCCCGTCCGGAACAAAAAACAGGGCGATCAGCGAATCCGCCAGCGTATTAATCTGCACGGCGGACATGCCCAGGACCATGGGGGCCATTACCATGCCCACCTTACGAATCTCGGAATCGCGCCACGTGAGCCTAAATCGCGGCCAGAAACCCGCGCGCCTCAGGCTGACGAGCACCAGGAAGAGCTGAGCAACCCCGCCCGCCAGGATCGCCCCACAGATCGCGTACAGCAGCGCTCGGCCTTGTAACCCCAAAGCTTGCCCCCCAAGCAAGCCGGCGGCGATGATAAAGACGTTTAAGAGCACCGGGGCGAAGGCCGGCGCGGCAAACCGATTAAGGACGTGGAGCATCGCCCCAACCAGTGCCACCACGCAGACCAACGGCATATAAGGCAGCATGAGCCCGGTGAGGCGCAGCGTCAGGGAGGGGTGGGCCCAATGGGCGATGGCGAGTCCCGCCTCCGCGGCGATCACCAGCGCGGTCAACAGGACCGCCAGCAGGGCCACAACGGCGCCGGCCAATCGACGGGCCTCCGGTTGACCGCGATGATGCAGGCAATCGGTCAGGACGGGGATGAAGGCGGCGGACAACGCCCCTTCACCGAACAGGCGGCGGAAGAGGTTGGGAACCTGCCACGCAACGCGAAACGCGGACAGAGCCGGTCCGGTTCCGAAGAAGTAGGCGTAGACCATTTCGCGCCCCACACCCAGCAGGCGGGAGAGCAGGGGCAGGGCGGCGATCATACGCGCTGGGGCGACAAATTGATTCGCGTCGGACACGGCGAGGACTATAGACCGCGCCGCCGCGAGTGACAACACCTGTGCGCTCGTCAGTAGCGGCCGACGTCCCCGCCGGCCGACGGCCCGTGAGATACGTGTTTAGTATGACAGCGCTATTTTCGCTCAAGCTAAGAGACAGGGTTGACTGATGTGGTTCCTGAGGTGGATTTCGGGAGCGCGCTCTCCTGGATACGGTTTCAGGAGACTTGATGATGACTGCGGATCAGATTCGATCCTTGCAGCCGGCGCTGGCTGCGCTGTTGGAACGGTTTCGGCCATGTTTCAAACGCGGGTCTACGTTCGGTCATTGGGAACGTTACCTGCTGGGGGCGAGGTTCGGTGCGTTCGAGGTTCGAACGTACACGAGCCTGATTCGACATTGGTTATGTTCGGCCATGGTGATGTACTTTTTAGCAAGCCAGACCCAGCGGCTTCGGGAAAAAAAATCCACGCATCACACTTGAGCAGGTGGCCGACGCAGAAAGGCCATGAGAGCCGATAGTTCATAGCGCTGTCATATTAAGCAAATCACCAAAGAGCATCGCGTCAAAGTCAAACCCCGGCAGCTCAACCGCTGGTACCGCACGTTGGACGCCCTGCTGTCCGCCAAGATCGGCGCTCGAGCGGCACGGGCGGCGGCGAAACATTGCAGCCATCGTTACTACAGGTATGAAGTTCCAGGTCGAGGGCAATTCCGCTTCCACGAAGACCCCCATGCGGTCTCTTGGCTTGGCGGAGCTGGACTTGAACGGCCGGACGACTCGGCTGGTATCAGGCGGTAGCCGCGACGCCCGGCGTGTCGTACGCGCTCTGGGCATCGCCAACTTGGCCCCGCCAGCTTCCGGAAAAGGGCCTTCCAAGGCCC
>JAUWNF010000147.1 GCA_030612785.1 Phycisphaerales bacterium | reverse complement strand
ACTGTCCATGTAAACTACTCTTTTCCGGAGAAGCGCAGTGCTGTATTGGTGGATAACCTCGCAAGAACCGAGCGTCTTGCCAATGAGATTATCATCAATCACGATCAAGCCCAGACGTGGTACCCCCAAGACCGATCATTGAATAGAGGTCTACACGACTTCGTCATTATTACCCTGGATTCCTTGGTCGCTTCGGTGACGCCCCTGGTGGACTGGGAAACCGCCAAAGGCAGAAACGTCGAGGTGGTGACCACCACCTGGATCGATACCAACTATAACGGTGGTTACGACCTGGCGTCGGATATGAGGGCCTTTCTCAGAGCCAAATACCCTTCGGGCGAATGGGGCATTGAGGACGTGCTCCTCGTGGGCCACTACGACGATGTGCCCATGCGCCGCACCGAGCAGGATCTGGGATACGGAAAACCGGAAACAGATTTCTACTTCGCCGAACTCTCTCTCCCGGACGATCAATCCTGGGATGATGACGGGGATCACCTCTACGGCGAGAACTCGGATTCCATCGACTACTACGGAGAAGTGAACGTCGGTCGAATCCCTTACAGTTCGGCCTCGACGGTGCTGAGCATCTGCAACAAGTCTGTTGCATATGAGCAGAACGATGATCCGGCGTTCAAGAAGAACATCCTCCTTCTGGGGGCTTTCTTCTGGAATGACGATCCGAATCCGCGGACGGACAACGCCGAGCTCATGGAGGCGAAGGTCGATCAGACCTGGATGTCCGACTGGACCATGACGCGGATGTACGAGCAGGGCAACTCCACCTTCGCCATGGACTACAACCTGACATACACCAACGTCCGCACCGTGTGGTCGGCGGGCACGTACGCCTTCGTGAACTGGGCCGGCCACGGGTCGCCCACTTCCAGTCACATATACCACGGCACCGGTGAGGCCTTCGTCGCGAACTCCACGTGCTCGTACCTCAACGACGATTACCCGGCGATCATCTTCGCGGACGCCTGCAGCAACCACGACACCGATGAAGACAACCTCGGTTGGGCGATGATGGGACAGGGCGGTGTCGGCTACGTGGGCTCCACTAAGGTCGCCCTCGGATGTCCGGGTTGGAACGATCCGTATGACGGCTCCAGTCAGTCGATGGACTACTTCTTCACGACTTATGTAACTTCGGGTGACTACACCCAGGGCCAGGCACATCAGCGGGCCCTAACGGACATGTACACTTATGGACTGTGGAGCTACCTCAAGTATGAAACGTTTGAATGGGGAGCGTTGCTGGGCAATCCGAATTTGCGAATGGCGGATGCCACCGGCCTGCAGGTTTCGCCTTGCAGTCCTCTCGACTCCGCGGGGCCTTATGGGGGTCCCTTTAACCCGGACAGCGCAATCTACACCCTCGAGAACATGGGGCCCGGCAGCATCAGCTACGACGTCACCAACAGCCAGCCATGGGTGAGCATCACCAACGGTTCCGGGGCGCTGCCCAATGTCGGCGACACGGCGAACGTCACCGTATCGATCAATACTATTGCCGATACTCTCAGCATCGGCTATTACACTGACACCATCAACTTCATCAACACGACAGACCACGATGGCGACACCACGAGAAGTGTGATGCTCAAGGTCGGGGACAACGACAGTTGCACAGGGGCTTTCGAGGCGTGCCCCGGTACGTACACGGGGAACACGAGCAGCGCCACGAACGACGGGTCCGCTAGCTGCGGCGACAGCAACAGCACCCCCGACGTCTGGTACAGCTACACGCCCGATGCCAATGGGAACGCGACGTTCTCCCTGTGCGTGGGCACGAGCTACGATTCGGTGCTCTCGATCCACTCCGGGTGCCCCGGCACCAGCGCTAACGAGCTGGACTGCGACGACGACTACTGCGGCGGCGGCGGGCCGTCTCAAGTCACCATCAGTGTGATCGCCGGCAACACCTACTTAATCCGCATCACGGGTTGGAACGGCTCCACCGGCAGCTATACGCTGACCCTCACCGGGCCGGACTGTGTCCCCAGCGCCACCTGTTATGACGGCACCCAGAACCAGGGCGAGGACCGCATCGACTGCGGTGGGCCGTGCCCGCCGTGTGAGTGCACCTCTGACGAGGCGTGCAGTAACGGTCTGTTCTGTGACGGCGCCGAGACTTGCGACGATTACGGCGACTGCCAGAGCAGCCCGAACGGCTATGCGTGCGCGGCTGACGAGTGGGGTGACGAGGCCGGCGATACTTGCGAGCCCCATGGGACCGGCGACTTCGAGCCCGACGGCAACGTGGACCTGGCTGACTTCGCCGTCTTTCAGAGGTGCTTCGAGAAGTCAGTCGTAGCAGAAGAGCAGTGCAAGCCCGGCAACATGACCGGCACCGACGAGATGATCGATCTAGATGACTTCTCGGTGTTCCTTGGTGAGCTGAACGGACCATTCTAAGAGGAAGAACGAGCACTCAGGACAGACCCTACATATGCTGTAGCGCCGTGCGTTCGTACACGGGATCCGCAGCATTCGTGCCATGCAGGAGACCTTATTGCTCCGACGTGGGCCCGATTGTGACGGCGGAGGACGTGCGGCGTGACGTTCGGTTTGCGGCACTCAGTGGTGGGCAGGTTGACTTCCGCGACGGCGACGGGTTTTCCCAGAACTACAACGGTCCGATTGGCACCAGTGCTGAGCTGGACGCGGCCTGTCCGTAGGATTGCGCACGTATAGGTGGCGCGGCGCCATTGAACTTGGCGCGCGGCAATGAGAGTTCAGGCCCGCCCAGCTTCCCCCTCGAATGGACGGCTGGGCGGGCTTTTGTATGAAGGAGAGGTTGGGTCAAGAGATCAGTCGGGCGGTGTCGCGGGCGATCATCAGTTCCTCGTTAGTGGGGATGACCCACACGGCGGTCCGGCTGCCTTCCGTGCTGATGCGAAACGGCTCGTTGTCGCGGTGGTCGTTGGATTTGACATCCAGTTCTATACCCAGCGGGGCAAGTTCGGAGATGATCTTTTCGCGCATGAACACGGCGTTCTCGCCGATACCGCCGGTGAACACCACGGCATCACAAGTGCCCAGCTCAGCCAGGAAAGCGCCTAGGTACTTGCGTGCCCGGTGGGCGAAAACCTCGATCGCCAAGGCGGCGCGTTCGTTGCCCGCTTCGGCGGCCTGGTGAACGTCGCGCAGATCGCGTGACACACCACTGACGCCGAGCAACCCGCTCTTTTTCTCCAGACTGGTGCGGACCTCGTCCACGCTCAGACCCTGGCGGATGAGGTGGAAGATGATGGCCGGGTCAAAGTCGCCGCTACGTGTGCCCATCACCAGCCCCTCCAGTGGGGTCAGGCCCATGGTCTGGTCGATCGCCTTGCCCGCGCGGATGCAGGACATGCTGCAGCCGTTGCCCAGGTGCAGGGTGATCAGGTTGGGCCGCGGTTTGTCGAGCAGTTCGGCGGCGCGCATGGCGACGTACCGGTGACTGGTGCCGTGGAAGCCGTAGCGACGGACGCGGTACTTATCGTACCATTCGTAGGGCAGGGCGTAGTGATAAGCCGCCGGAGGCATGGTCTGGAAGAAGGCCGTGTCGAAAACCGCCACCTGAGGCTTACCGGGCAGGATCTTCATACTTGCGTGCAGACCGGCGAGGTTGGCCGGGTTGTGCAACGGGGCAAGCGTGGCGCATTCCGCGATCGTCGCCAGCACTTCCTCGTCCACCACCACCGATTCACTGAACGCCTCACCGCCGTGGACCACGCGGTGCCCCACGCCCGCTACATCGCTCGGGCTGGACAGCGGCGGTGGATCGCCAACGGTGATCAACAACTCCACCAGGCGGGCGACACCTTTGTCCGCGTCGGGAATCGGTTCGGCCAGGCGCGTCTCCCGCCCCGCGCACTGATGAACAATCGTCGATTGGGCTTCGCCTATGCGTTCGATGAGGCCGACGGCGCGTTCGGTCCGGTCGGCCATGTCGTAGAGCTTGTACTTGATTGACGAACTGCCGGCATTGATGACGAGAATCTTCATGTTGTGCTCGGGTTAGATGCCGTTCGCCTGGATTGCGGTGATGGCGGCGACGTAGTAGATGTCGTCGATGCTGCATCCACGCGAGAGGTCGTTGATCGGTTTCTTCATGCCTTGCATGATGGGGCCCACCGCCAAGGCCCCGCTCATCCGCTGCACCACTTTGTAGGCGATATTCCCCGCGTCCAGGTCGGGGAAGATGAACACGTTGGCCTGCCCCGCGACCGGCGAGTCGGGCTGCTTACGCTTGCCGATCTCCGGATCGATGGCGGCATCGTACTGTATGGGACCGTCGATCATCACGGTGGGGTCGCGCTCCCGAACGATGGCGGTGGCCTCGGTCACCTTGTCCACATCGTCGCCGGCGCCGGAACCGCCGGTTGAGTAGGAGAGCATGGCTACCCGGGGGTCCAGACCGAAGGTGCGGGCATTGCGGGCCGCCGCGATGGCGATGCCGGCCAACTCCTGCGCATTGGGACTGGGGATAATCGCGCAGTCGCCGTACACAAGTACGCGGTCTTTGAACACCATGAAGAAGATGCTCGAAGCCACGCCCACGTCAGGATGGACGCCGATCAACTGAAAGGCCGGGCGAATCGTGTCCGCGGTGGCGTGAATTGCTCCGGAGACCAGGCCATCGGCATCACCGCATTGCACCATGACGGTTCCGAAGCGAATGAGCGACTCATCCAGGCCCTGCAAGGCCGTTTCCTTGGTCATACCGCCGGGCTTGTCCTTGCGGATCTCGTACACGATGTTGGCGTACTGTTCGCGTTTCTCGGAGGTCAAGGGGTTGACGATGGTGACGCCGTCCAGCGGCACCTGTTCCGCCTTGGCGAATCCTTGGATCTTCTCCGGGTCGCCGAGGAGTATCGGGCGGACCACCCGTCCCTGGCCCAGCCGGGAGACCGCCCGGATGGTGCGGGCCTCCTCACCCTCGGGGAAGACGATGGTCTTGTTCAGCTTCTTCGCCTTGCTGATGATCATCTCCAGGAACGAGCCCGCTCCCTTCGCCCGTGCTCCGGTCAACTCCAGCGCATCCCACAGCTTGCCCTCGTCGACGTGATGCTGGAAGTTCGCGGCCGCGGCGTAGATTTTGTCGTCGTCCTCACCGGGACGGATGCGGACATCTAATTCGCTCACTGCCTTAACGGTGCTGAACGTGTCCCCCCGCACCGTCAGGATGGGAAACTTGGGGCCGGTTTGGCTCTCGACCAGCTTGAGAATCGCCGGGTCGGGGCGGAACCCTCCGGTCAGGATCAGCCCGGACACCCGCCGATGCTGCGGCGACATCTGGGCCAGGGTCACCGCCAGCATGATGTCGTGCCGGTCGCCGGGGGTGATGACCAGCGTGTTATCCACGTCGAGCCAGGTGAGGAAGTTTCTGGGTGTCATGGCCGCCACCACCGTCTTGGTGGCGATATTGCCGAGCGACTCCTCACCGAATAATACTTGTGCACCGAGATCCTTGGCGATCTGGCGCAGGCGCGGCATCCCCAGAAAACGCAGTTCGGGAAGCGTGCCGAAGACGGTGAGCTTCTCTTTCCGCAGCGCCTTGACGTATTGATCGCGTGCGGACTCAAACGGATCGCCGATCACCCGATTGACCACCACCCCCATCAACTCGGCGCCCTTTTCCTCGAACGAGCGCCACGTGTTAATGACCGTGTTGGCCAGGGCGTGCGGCGGAATCGGATGGCCGTCCGCGGACGCGCCCGCCACCAGGACCACCGGGGCCGCCAGGCGCGCGGCGATCGTGGCGTTAATGTCCAGGTCGAAGGCGCTCAGCAAACGCTCGTGACTGATACCCTCGAGGACGACCGAGTCGCTGGTTCCGCGGATGACGTCGTACGCGGTGCAGATGCGGTCGAGCATGGCGCTCTCGGCGCCGTGGGCCATCAACTCGCGGGCCTCGCCCACCGACAGCGGGCACATCTGCCCCGGTTCCGCGGGCAGCCGATGTGCCGACTTGATCACCGCGACGTCCAGGTCCGTATCGCCGCCGCCCACCGGCTTGAAGAAGCCGACGCGGTCCACCGCCCGGCTCAAAATGCCCACCAGGCCGAGCGCCACCACGCTGCTGCCGGCGTGAGCGTCGGTCGCGGAGACGTAAATCTTGTCAGCCATCTGCGAACTCCTGACAAATCTTACCCGCCGCGTCACTAATGACGCTGCCGCCCTGGAAAGGGACACCATTCCGGGGCTACCCGAAGCATCGGCAATTGTCGTGCCAGAGTAGCGCTACAAACCTTAGGCGGACGCCTCCGTTGGAACCCCGGCGTTGATAGCTTGCCGGATCGTCTCGATCAGCTTGGCCCGGTCGATCGGCTTGCTGGCGTAGTCGTCGCAGCCGGCGGTGATGCACTTGTCCCGGTCGCCGGCCATCGCATGGGCGGTCAGGGCGATGATCGGGCCGGTGTAGCCTTTCTGGCGGAGCAGGCCGGTGGCTTCGTAGCCATCCATCACCGGCATCTGCATGTCCATCAGGATCACGTCGAACGGGTTGCCCTCGTCACGTGCAGCCAGTGCCGCCTCGGCGGCCAGCTTGCCGTTCTCCACCACGGTCATCTCCGCGCCCGCCTTCTTGAGCACAAACGAGATGAGCCGCTGATTGTCCGGACCGTCCTCAGCCAGCAGGATGCGGCAGTCGAGCTTGTCGGATTCCGGCTTCGGTGCGGCGGCAGGCTCGGGTTGCGCGATCGTGGCCGCTGCCGGATCGTCCAGCATCTTCACGCCGTCGAGCGATCCGGTAGTGATCGTTACGCGAAATGTGCTACCCTTTCCGGGCTCGCTGAAAACGGTGACGTTGCCGCCGAGCATCTCGGACAGGCGCTTGCTGATCATCAATCCCAGGCCGGTGCCGCCGAACTTGCGAGTGGTGGAGGTATCCGCCTGCGTGAAGGCCTGGAACAGGTTGCCCACCTGCTCATCCGTCATGCCGATGCCGGTGTCGATGACGTCGAATTGCAGCATCGGCTCGGCCGGTCCCGTCCCGCCGATCGGATCGGTGTCCACGAAGCGTGTCACCAACCGGACGCCGCCGGTCTCGGTGAACTTGATCGCGTTGCCGATGAGGTTGACCAGAATCTGCTTGAGGCGCGTGGGGTCACTCTGGATGGTTTCCGGCACGGCCCCGAGGTACTCGATGTTGAAGGGCAGGTTCTTGGCGTCGGCGCGGATCTGCATGAGTGATTGCACGTCGGCGACCACTCGGATGGGCGAGTAGCGGATGCGCTCGACTTCGAGCTTGCCGGCCTCGATCTTGGAGATGTCCAGGATGTCGTTGATGAGCTGGAGCAGGTGCTCGCCGTTGCGGCGGACCGTGTGCACCGCGTTGAGCCGATCGGAGTCCGAGATGTCGGGATCGAGCATATTCTCCGTGAACCCCAGGATGGCGGTCATCGGCGTGCGGATCTCGTGGCTCATGTTGGCTAGAAACTCGCTCTTGGATTGCGTGGCGTCCTCGGCGGCCCCCTTCGCATCTTCGAGCTGCTCCATGGTCGCTTCGAGCTTCGCCGCGGCGCGTTTCTCGCGCTCCATCCCGTCGGTCCTCATGGCGTTGCTTTCGCGTAACTCCTCCTCGGCCTGCTTGCGCTCGGTGATGTCCTTGTCCACGCCGCGGTAGCCCAGGAGTTGCCCGTTTTCGGCCAGGATCGGCACGCCGTTGGTCAACAGGCACACC
>JAUWNF010000073.1 GCA_030612785.1 Phycisphaerales bacterium | reverse complement strand
ACATTATCCATGACTACGTGTTGAGCAGCGAAACCCCTCCGCAGCACCCGCTCGCACCCTCAGAACAGCGATTTTGCACGCAATAACGGCTGGCCAATCGGGGGAACTTCAGGCTAGACGGCAACGATTGCAACACGAATGGTATTCCGGACGACTGCGATCCGGATTTCGACGGGGATGGGCTGATCGACGATTGCGACCCGGACATCGACGACGACGGCATTGACAACGGACCCGACATCTGCGACTTCACGCCACTCGTGGCAATCAACGAGGGATGGGTCATCCGTGATTCGGGTCATCCACTATACGGAAGTATCAGGGGTGATCTGGACTACGACTGCGACAGCGATCTGGCGGATCATGCCGTCTTCGCAGCTCAGATAACCGGGCCAAACGGCTAGGAATGGAACTTGACCGGGGACACATCCTCGCGGCAGGGTGGACCGATCAGTCCGCCCTGCCGTTGGTGTTCACGTACTTGCCGTTTTGGATAATGGGGCGCCAGAATTGCTCCCAATACTCTTTCGTCACGCCCTCCAGCTCTCCTCCCACAGTGATTAGGCGAACGTCACGCAGCTTCAGATTCCGATCGACGATGAGGATGACGCGTCCGAGCGATTTCTGTGGTCCGGGCCTCCGGATATCGATACTGAACCACGGGGCGGTACCGTCGCTCCTGCCGGCAGAGTACTCATCGTGCCCATCCACGGTTGCGATGTACCCCATCTGTTCCGGTGACAGATCGTCCGGAAGCTTGTGCTTTGTGGGCGATTCATTTCTGGAGGTGTACGACACCCGGAACACCTTACTGCTGTATGGCAGATCCAGAAAGGCGTACGCGTGTGGAATGACAGGCTTGAAACCTTCGGGAAAACGATTGGGATTGGCATAGGGCGGCCCCAGACCGTCCATGTGTTGTGGGTCCAGAATCGTGATAACCGGCACGATGTCGTACTGAGTGAGTTGTCTCTCGCCCTCGCGCAGTCCATCGTCAAAGCCGCATAGCTTGTTGTTGAGCCCTGTGGTCATGATAGCAGGCCGCTCGCCGTCAAAGAAGTTCCCCACGATCCGCAGATTCACAAGATGCCCCATATGCCGGAATGATGAGTGGACTGCAGGGGTGCGCGGATCAATAATCGAAATCCGTGTTGGATACTCGATCTCATCACGAGCGGCTACCACAAGTTCGTCGCCAGGTTTGTTGTCCAGATCCGCCGTAGTCAGCCGAACACGACCTAGCGGCGTGGAGGGGTGAATAAGAGGGCAATCGGGCCACTTGTGCTCGGCAAGGAATTCAAGGCACCAGAGGGGTGAGCCGTCCGGTTCGAACGCGAAGACACAGCACTGTCGCTCTGCCGCGGCCCGCGATGATTCAGCTTCAACATCAGGACAAACGCTGAAGTGACCGCCGCCATCCCACGGTTTGTTAACCCCCGCGACGACTAATTGACGCCCGTCGCTGCCCGTGTGTATCACCACGGTATCGTTAACCCGGCCGACGTCCGGCGGGAATGTGTAGAATGGGTGGGGGGTGAGATCATGGCCACGTTCCACGAGTATCCTCGTCTCCAAGTCCTCGTCGATCCAAACCCTCGTGATCGGAGGTTGGTCACGTAACCGGCTGGAAAGCCGGTCCCACAGTACGGCACCAGCAATCGCCGCGAACACCAATAGTCCGATAAGTGCTCTTCGGTACATTCGACGGCGTCTTTCCGGCGAACGAATCCGCGCGCTCGCATCGAGAGCCGCGATGGTCTCCGAGGCGGAATCGAAGCGATCCTCCAGGCGTTTGGCCATCAGGCGGAGCGCCAGGCTGGCCAGGTGCGAGTCGGCGTCCTTGTTGATGGGTCGTGGGGCGGGTGGGGCGTGGTGCAATATCTGGTGGATCACGGCGCTGGGGGTGTCGGCCCTGAAAGGCGTCTGGCCAGTGAGCATCTCGTACAGCACTACGCCGGCGGAGTAGAGGTCGGTGCGGTGGTCGAGCTCGGTGTCTCCGCGGGCCTGCTCGGGACTCATGTACTCGGGGGTGCCCAGCACGGAGCCGGTCATAGTCATCCGCGTCCTGGACGAGAGCATCCGGGCCAGACCGAAATCAGCAATCTTTACGACTGACGATTGTAGAGCGTCGATTGACGATTGGTGACCGGGTGGCACGGACAAGGGGCGGTCGGACCGAAGGGACGGTTGCTCCTTGTCCGTGGGCGGAGGTTCCAGGTGCTCTCCACGGACAAGCTCCGCCTCGGTAGCCCGGGGCTCCGCTTGACCGTGCCACCCCTTGTCGAGCAGGATGTTCGAAGACTTGATGTCCCGATGAATCAACCCGGCGTCATGAGCCGTCGCCAACCCCGACAACAACTGGCGGAAGATGGCCCGAATCGTCTCGGGAGAGAGCGATGCGTGGGCTACGTTTTCAAACGTGGGGGAATGCAATCCATCCCCCACCCCTTGCTGCGCAAGGGATGGGGCACCCGCACCCGTGCTTTCGAATCGGTCCCCCACCTCTAAAGAGGTGGGCCACCCAACCTCGGCCGGCGAGACGCCGGCCGCTACCTGCGCAAGGGATGGGGCACCCACATCCACCAAGGGGCCGGTCTCTTGAATGAACCCGCGCAGTGAGGGACCGTCGATAAACTCCATCGCCAGGAAATGGACGCCGTGCTCCTCGCCGACGGCGTGGACGGTGACAATGTTCGGATGACGCAGTGCGGCTGCTGCCTGGGCCTCGCGTTTGAAACGCGCGAGTGATGTCGGGTCTCCCGCCAGATCGGGCCTGAGGATCTTGAGCGCGACGGTGCGCTTGAGGCTTTCTTCGTAGGCCTTGAGGACGATGCCCATGCCTCCCTGGCCGATGAATCCCTTGATCCTGTAGGGGTCAAACTGGGCGGGATACTGGGGGTCCGACGTCCTGTGCAAGATCCCCTGGGTGATGAGGGCATCGATTCGCGCCTGGCCGGAGCCCAAATTGCGGAGCATATCGAGATGCATGCGAAGATCGTCAGCCAAGTCAGGATGCGCAGCCAGTAACTCCGCTTCGGACTCAGCCTCACCCGCCGCGCGGCGGTCGGCGTAATCGCTGAGAATCTTCCCGATCCGGGCGTCGCGGAGTTCATCTTCTCGTCCATTAGCTTCGGACATCATCCACTCTCTGGCGTTCAGTCCATTCACCCTATGGCGCCAGTATACGATGCCCGGGCTTCCGGTTCATGTGGCGCGGCGGAAAAGCAGGAAAAAGCAACGGGGGCAGGCTACTTCCTCTTGGGCGGAGGGTTGCTTGGAGGCCGAGGCGGGCGGCGGCGCGGGTTTGTCAGGGTCTGGTACCGAACGGGGCTCCGCGGCTAGAACACGGTAGGCAAGATGACTTTGTGCTCTTGGGGCTGACAGTTCAGTCTGCAGCGACACTCTTTGTGGACAGCACACCTTCCTCTTTCGTCACCCACAAGGGGTGACGCTACATTCCCCGGCTTGCGAGACGCAGGCCGCTACGGAACGGTCTTTCCGAGAACGGCATTAGACATCGTCGATGGCGTCCAGGGCTTTGAAGGGTTTGCCTTCGAGGAATTCCAAGGACGCTCCGCCGCCGGTGGATACGTGGGTGACCTTGTCGGCCAGTCCGGCGACTTCGACCGCGGCGGCGCTGTCGCCACCCCCGATGACGGTCACCGCGCCCTTCGTGGTAGCATCCGCCAGGGCGCGGGCGACGGCCATCGTGCCCGCGTCGAACGGCTTGGTCTCGAACACGCCCATCGGACCGTTCCAGACGACGGTCTTCGCGCCCGCCAGTATGTCAGTGTACGTCGCGATCGTCTTGGGGCCGATGTCCAGGCCCATCAGGCCCTCGGGAATGGCCCCATCACACACTTTGGTCTGCACGCCGTCGGCGATCTTGGAGGCACAGACCGAGTCCGTGGGCAGCACCAGCTTGTCGCCGGCCAACTCCCGTAGACGCTTCGCGTCCTCCAGGCGGTCCCGTTCGACCAGGCTGTTGCCGGTGGCGGTTCCCGCAGCCGCAAAGCACGTGTAGGACATCGCCCCGCCGATCAGAATCTTGTCGCACTTGTCGGCCAGCGCCTCGATGACGGCGATCTTGTCGGAGACTTTGGCCCCACCGAGGACCGCGACAAACGGCCGCTTGGGGTCGGCCACCGCCTCGCCGAGGAACTCCAACTCTTTCTTGATGAGAAACCCGATGGCCCGGGGTTTGCCTTCCATCATCTGCGGCACGGTCAACATGCTGGCGTTATCGCGGTGGCAGGTTCCGAAAGCATCGTTGACATAGACGTTGGCCAGGGCGGCCAACTGACGGGCGAAATCGTCCTTGGCCTGGCGCAGCGCGGGGTCGTTCTGCGCCTGCTTGTCTTTGATGGTCTCGGCCGGGTGGAAACGCAGGTTTTCGAGCAGGCACACCTCGCCGTCGCCCAGGCCGGCGACCAGGGACTCCACCTCCGGGCCTACACAACCTGGAGCCAATCGGACCTTGCAGTCGAGCAGGTCACTCAGGCGCCTGGCCACCGGAGCCAGCGAATACTTCTTGTCTTTCTCGGGGTCGCCTTTGGGTCGCCCCAAGTGGCTCATCAGGATCAGTTTGGCTTCGTCGTCGAGCAGACGTCGCAGGGTGGGCAGGGCCCGCACGATGCGCTGGTCGTCGGTAATCTCACCCTGGTCGTCGAGCGGCACATTAAGGTCCAGCCGCACCAGAACGCGCTTGCCGCGAACGTCCAGGTCGGAAACGAGTCGCTTAGCCATGAGCGATACTCCGTATCGGTTGCCTACTTGGCGACCAACTTGATCAGATCCACCGTCCGCATCGAGTACCCCCACTCGTTGTCATACCACGAAACCACCTTAACCATTCTGCCGCCGTCGGCCGGCATGGTGAGGGTGCTTAGGGCGTCGAAGATGGAACTGGCCGGGTTGTGGATCACGTCCGAGCTGACGATCGGGTCGGTGCAGTATTCCAGGATGCCCTTCATCGGCCCTTCGGCGGCGTTCTTGATCGCGGCGTTCACTTCTTCGGCGGTGACGGACTTACCGAGCGTGGCGGTGAGGTCCACCAGCGACCCGTCCGCCACCGGTACGCGAATGGCGAATCCATTGAGCTTGCCCTTCAGCGCCGGAAGCACTTTGCCGACCGCTTTAGCCGCCCCGGTGGTGGTGGGGATGATGTTCTGGGCCGCCGCCCGCGCCCGCCGCGGGTCGCTGTGCAACTGGTCGGCCACGTGCTGATCGTTGGTGTAGGCGTGGATGGTGGTCATCAGGCCCTCGGTGAACCCAAAGGAATCGTGCAGCACCTTGGCCACCGGGGCCAGGCAGTTGGTCGTGCAACTGGCGTTGGAGAAGCAGGTCATGTCCGGGGTGATCTTGTCCTCGTTGACCCCGAAAACCACCGTCAGGTCGGGCTCGTCCTTGGCCGGCGCGCTGAGAATGACCTTTTTGGCGCCGGCGGCGAGGTGGTCACCGTACCCGCCCTTTTCGGACTCGCGCTTGGCGAACACACCGGTAGCTTCCACGGCCACCTGCACGCCCATGTCAGCCCAGGGCAGCCTGGCCGGGCTGCGCTCGGACAGCACCTTCACTTTCTTGCCGTTGACCTTGATCTCGTCGCCCGAGACGACCTCGACTGTGCCCCGGAAAGGCCCGTGAACCGTGTCGTACTTGAGCAGCAGGGCCAGCGCTTTAGCATCGCCCAGGTCGTTAATGGCGACGGCTTCAAACTCGTCGGAGCGCTCGAAAAGCGCGCGGAACACCAATCGCCCGATACGTCCAAATCCGTTGATTCCTACTCGAATTGCCATAGGTGCTACTCCCAGAAAACAGAAAGAATGGTTGCGGTTCTCACGACCATCCGTGGTCGATCGAATATGCTAAGCTAAATCCGCTCTGGCGAGCGGTCAAGTGGGCCGCAACTCCCTGAGGACCGGCTGCGGACACGATGCCGGTTCGCCGAGACGTTTCTGACCGCATTTGTATATCGAAAGAAACGGTCCGCTCCATTACTCAACTCGGTCGGCGGGGGCGCCGGCCGCTAAAACCGGCGTCTGGAAGGTTTTGAGCCGTCTTGACCTCTTCGGCCTGGGATACAGCGCGAGAGGTCGTAGTCGGTTCGGCCATCTATGATGAGGTCGCACACGATTCGGGGTGTGAGGGGGGCGAAGATCAGGCCGGTTTTGTAATGTCCATACGCGGCGATCAGGCCCTCCAGTCCCGGCACCGGGCCGATCATGGGGCGGTTGTCATCGGTGTGCGGTCGCAGACCGGCCCACATATTCACCACCGATGCCGAGGCCGCCCCCGGCACCATTTCCAACGCTGCCGACATCAGTTCGCTCATGGCGGTGGCGGTCGAACGCTTGTTGAACCCGGCCTCCGGCTCGTCGGAGGAGCCCAGGTAGATGTGACCGTCCCGGCGGGCGATAAGGTAGCAGTGCTTGCGCTTGATGATGCCGCTTAGCGGCGGGTTTTCCATGTGCAGCAGCACCGCCTGTCCCTTGGAGGGGAACACGCGGCCGACCTCCTCCAGCCGCGGATGCAACTGTGACGACCACGCTCCCGCAGCCAGGACCACCCGGTCGGATTCAAGCGGACCGTCCTTGGCGGCGATGCCCTTGACGCGCCCGCCCTCGACCAGAAGGCCCTCGACGGAACACTCCTCTCGAATCTCCACGCCGGCGAGTTCGCACGCCCGGCGCAAGGCTTTGAGCAGGCGCGTGTTGCGAATCCGGGCGGTTACCCGGCAGTACAGCGCTCCGAAGGCATCGCAGCCGATGCCCGGCTCGCGCTCCTTGGCCTGCTCGAGGGTGAGCATCTCCAGGACGGCTTGACCGTCCGGCGTCTTGCGCTCCGCCGCCGCCCGCACCTCGGAGAGCCCCATGCGGTAGCGCTGGTCGGTCGCGCACAACTCGATCCGCCCGCAGCGTTGGTACTCGACGTCGATGCCTGTGGTCTCCTGGAGTTCGGCCGCGAAGTCCGGATACCGGTCGAGGCTTTCCAGGTGCATCTCGCTCATCGGACCGTGGAAGTTGGGGTTGCCCGGTGCGAGGATGCCCGCGGCGGCCCAGGAGGATTCCTGCCCGCACGCTCCGCGCTCGAGCAAGATAACGCGGAGGTTGCGCCGGGCGAGTCGCCAGGCGACGGACAACCCGACCACGCCACCGCCGATCACAATGACTTCCGCATTACTACTGCTCAACATTGAGTATCCCTGCCGGGACGGACCTTCACGAGGCCGAAGGTCCGCCGCATTAGATAGTCGGTCAGGCGATCGCCCAGGAGCGCACTCAGGGCGGGGGCCCAGTGGGCCACCCAGGTAACCCGGTAGCGCGTTCGGGGCCGGCGGGTCTCGACGGCGCGGCGGACGGCCTGAGCGACGCGCTCCGGCGGTACACCGCTCTTGTCGAATTGCTCGACCCAGCGATGTTCCAGCGCGCGGTAGTACTGTCGATAGGCCGACTCTTCGGATGCGATACCGGCGAAACGGTTCTTGTCCACGTTGGCCTGAAAGGCCGTGCGGATGGGGCCCGGTTCGATGGTCACCACGTTGAGGTTCCACGGAGCGACCTCCATGCGCAGCGCCGTGTTGATGGCGTCGAGGGCGTGTTTACTGGCGCCGTACGCGCCCATCAGCGGGGTGACGATGTGGGCCACGACACTTGAGATATTGATGATCCGACCGCTCCGCCGGGCGCGCATGTGCGGCAGCACCGCACGGGTCACCTCCACCAGGCCGAACACGTTTGTATCGAACTGGGCCAGCCATTGTTCGCGGGTCAGATCTTCGATGGCGCCGGGTTGGCCGTAGCCGGCGTTATTGACCAACACGTCAATGCGACCTTGTTCCGCGAAGATGCGTTCGACGACTGGATGGATGGTCTGCGGTTGCGTTACGTCGAGCAGGTCGGCGAAGGCGCGGCCTTCGACCGCGTAAGCCCAGGCGCGCAGCTCCTCGACCGATTCGCGCCGACGGGCGGTGGCGTAGACGATGTGGCCTCTGGCGGCGAGTAACTCGGCGGAGGATCGACCGATGCCGCTACTGCACCCGGTGATAAGGATGACTCTGGGTTGGCGAGCAGGCACGTTCACACTCCTGGGCGGTCCGGCCGTAGAGTCCGCGCTACCTGGGTCCAACCCGGCGGGACGTGCGTTTGCTTCTGGCGGCTGTTGGCTTGCGCCTGGGTCTCTTGCCTTGCTCAAGGAGCCGGATCAGACCAGCCACCGTGCCGCCCGCCTCGCGCCACAGCTCTGCGCGAATCGAACGAACCTCGGCCACAACCGGGTCCTCCGCCAACCGGGGCGTTCTCTTCATAGTCATTCCTCCGGCATCAACGTCAGCGGCGTGGTGATCACCGGCACTTGGACTGAACCTTGATACCGCCCTTGGCCTTCTTGGGCGTGGACCGCGGGAACAAGTCATAGTACACATACCATTGCCAGGACATACGAAGCTCCCATCAGAAGGTCACCAGGTCACACGGTTCGACGCAAGAAGGCCGCTCTATCCGGCTCCCTTCTCAGATGTTACGATACACCTCTCGCCTGTGCCCGACGGCAATGACTTCGACGACGCGCGCATCGTCATCAATGGAATAGAGGATACGGTATTCACCAACACGCAAACGATAATCCCGAACACCGCGCAGCTTCTTCGCCCCCTTTGTTCTGGGTTCACGCTCAAGCTTGAGGATCGCCTGTGCCACTCGCTTGAAGGTCGAACCTGGCAGCCGATCCATTTCCTTCTCGGCCGAGCGCTTGATGCGAACCGTGTAACCGCCCTCTTTGCTCATCGAGCGTTCTTTTCAGAAAGGTATTCGCGAAACGGCCTGGAACGCTCCCCGCGGCGATCGGCGATCAGGGCCAGGTCAAGAATATCCCGCGCAAACGCCTTGTCGCGAGCGATCCGCACCACCACCGCGTCACGCTCAGCCTTTGGCAAAGCCTTGAGTGCCGTCAGGAACACGTCCGCCGTGGCTCGTTGTGCTTTGGTCACGTCACTGCACCTCCATATCGATGGTCTCCACGTTCGTTTCCACGCGGGTGTCTACCCACCGGCTAGGAATCGCTCGCCCAACTCGAAACGAGGTGGGTCCCCCGACCTGCCGTTACCCTTGGGCTGACGATAGTGACGGCAGGTGAACCACCTGCCCTACGCGGCTCGGTTGCTGTGGAAACTTCGGCTCGTCCTATTCCTCCAACACCAGCGCCCAGATGCGCTTAAGGGGCAACTCGCTACGGATTTCCTCAGGAAGTCGATCGTAGTTTCGCAGTACGGCTTCAACCAAGTTATCGGCGTCCCAAAGGCGAACCGAGAAGAAGCTCATCCGGGCCTCCTTTTCGACCGTGTTCTTGAAACCACCCCAGCAAACCAGTACTCCCTGGTCTGCCTTGAAAGTGGTCATGCTTCCCTGCAAGGCCCTCAAGACTGTCACGTCGGTAGGGCTGTCGGAAGATTTGACTTGCACACAAAGTCGAGGACCCTGGAAACCGAGTGTTCCCTGACCAGCCAAAATGTCCACACCCCCATCCGGCCCGGGCGGGGAAAGCTCGGTCACGTACCCCTCGGCCTGGAGCACGGCGTCCACCAGCCTTGCCAGTTCGTGAGCTTTGAAGTTCTTCTCCAGGTGAGCCATGATCTGATCACGGGCGAGTTGCTCCACATCGGGCGTGGGTTCGATTTCCCCATTCCCTTCTCCATTGCCCTCGCTAGTCGGCCTTGGGGGCAACGCACCAGGATCAGCTTTCCCATCAAGAATCGCCTGCACTCGATCTTCGGCATTGTTCTTCTGGATTTGGCACACGGTCATGAATGCGCCGAACGCATAGAGTAAATCCTGCCCAAACTTAACTCGCGGCACGTCCGCCTGAATCCACTCCACCTTCCGCGCATGGTGGATAGGTCCGAGGTCGGTACGGTATTGGTAGGAGCCGGTAACGCGTCCCAGCGCAACCTTCGGTCGCCCCCTCAGGGGCATCGCGATTAAGTCGCCTTCGTTCATTCGGTGAGCAAACGCGTAGAGCTGGCCCATGTGATTGCTGATACGGCCCCCCGGAGCATCGGGGAAGACTTGCCGTAGTATCTTCGACACCGCTTCACGGGAATCCGCCTCGGTCAGGTCAGGCACTTTGGAGAACCCGATACAAGCCAGCCCGTGCTCGAACGCGACGCTTTCCTGCTCGCCATGCCGCCCGCCACGCACCATCCACAAACTCATGCGGTTCCTCCTTCCGTCGGCGAGTGTGAGTCGCGCAGGGTTTACTATCCGGACTCCCCCGGTTCACGTGCCAACATGATACCGGAGAATAAAAGATTCGCACAGCAGACCTTGCCGTTTAGTCGTGTGACGGCTTATGCTCGACGCGGTTCACCGTGGGACGACTTGACGTGCAGAGCACGCCCTATGCTTGGCAATGCTATCGCGCCACTGCCTCCTTCCGCAAGGCGAAGAGCTCCTTCAGTTCGGACGTTGAAAGCTCGGTCAGCCTCCTTCTTGCGCTCGATCATCTCGTCGATCCGTTCTTCCAGCGTGCCCAGGCATAGGAACTTGTGGATATGGAGGTGCCCCCTACCGCCGTAACTCCAGTCCGCAGGGTCGCAGGGGCGACGCGAAGGACTCGCGGAACGAGTTCACGTCTTCG
>JAUWNF010000258.1 GCA_030612785.1 Phycisphaerales bacterium | reverse complement strand
GATCCGCTCCCAGGCCGAAGCGGCGACCGAAGCCCATGCGGCAGACCCCGCTCCCGACGAAGAGGGCAAAGGGGCGATTAGCAGTTTCCTCAGCCGCCTCCGGGGTGCCATGGGCGCCGCCCCCGCAACCGGTGCGGAGAGAGCCGTCGAGCCCAATGCGGGCGAAGAGGAGGTTCCCAACGTGCAGGACTAGCCCCGGCGGATCGAGCTTATGGACATCCCTCCGCTTGAAGCCCACAGCGTGGCGGAAGCTCACCTCTACCTCATGGCCACCCCGTGCAAGTTGTGCGGCACCGGGCGCACGCGGTATGTCGAAGCCGACTCCGAAACGTCCGCGGGACAACATCTGTTGACCATCCAGACGTGCTGCGAAAGCTGCGGTTTTGACAGTGAGTTCAAGTTCTCTTTGCCTGACGAGCCTGCTTTGGCCTCGGAGGAAGGCGATGATCTGGCGACGGCCCGGATCAATCCCTTCGCAACCCCTTCCAAGATCATCGACGTCGGCCAGTGGCTGACTCTGTTCCGGGTCATCAGCGAAGTGGCCGGTCGGGAAACTGACGCGGCGGAGAGCCGTCGCTTGGGCTACGAGGCGGCCCAATGCCTCGAAGAGGCTCTCAAGTTCTACGGCGAAGACAACGATCTCCCACCGCCGGAGGCGGCCTTCCACGAACAGACGCGGTGCCAACTGCGCGAAAGACCCAACCTCTTCGCCCGTTCACGCCTGATCAATCTGCGGGCCAAGCTGCCCACCCTGACCGAGATGGAGCGTCGCCTCCAGTCCCGGGGGCACAAGCGTGCCCGTAAATGGTGGAAACTATGGTGACGCGCCAGCAACGTCCGAACGTGCCCGCGCCGGTTTCGGCCGTCTTGTTCGTGGTCGCGTTGCTGGCAGGCGTGGGGTGCAGCGAGTTCGCCTGGCGCACGCGGCCGACGCCGAAGCGCGAACCATCCAAACCCGGAACGGTGGATACCAGCCCTCGAACGGAAACTGACCAGGACAGGTGGCCACCGCCCGGTACGACGCCCGAGCGCCGGATCGAAATCGCCGACCTGGAATCCGCCCTCGAGCGGGCTCGAACCCGGCTCAAGCGGTTTGTGCCCACGCCGGACCTGATCGATTCGCTTTACTTCGGTTGGTTTGAGCGTCCCTATCGGCGGGCTACCATCGCGGTGGCGGTCAAAACGGTGGCGCTATTGGAGCGGGAGTTGCACTTTCGTCGGTCGGATAACGGCGTCATCCGCGATCGCAGGCTGACCGCCATGCTCGCTTGGCTCGACTCCGCGCTGGAACGGGCAACGCACGAGGCCCACCGAACGGGTTTCAGGCCGAACCGCACCCGCTTCGATCCCGTCGTTATCTTGACAGAGCCCCGACCGCTTGGTGCGACCGATTCGCCACCACGCTTCGCATTCGTGGATCGCTCGTCGGCCACCAGGTACGACCGGGCGTTCGGTGATTTCGACCTGCTCGCCTGCACTGGGATGGGCGCCTACGGGCTCGGGCCTCGGACCGCCGTCTTCGCCGGTCGCGGCAACGGGCTCGCCGCCCGCGCCGAGGCCTTAGGCATCGGAGTCGTAGCCCAGACTACCGGGACTGCGGAAACGCAGTCCGCAAGCTGGTTTGCCATCCAGCCGTTGACGCTTGCGGCCCTGTTCTCCACCGTGGACCGTGCACCGGATTCCAGCCCGTTGCTGGCGGTAAGCGATCCGCCGCGCGGGGAGAGTTGGGGCGCGTCGCTGGCCAGACGCAGCCTGCTCCGCGCGGTCGCCCCGGGGCAGAGCGTGGTGGTAACGGGTTGGACCCCGCCGTGCGCGGCCACCAAGCCTCGCGGCGGCATCTCCGGCCCGAGTGCCACCAGGCTGGCCATGTGGGTACACGTGCTCGTTGGCCAGCAACTAGCTGTTATCGAGGGCTGGCGCGATCTTCGTGACGGGTCCAGACTGGCCTATGCCCCGTTGGCCACGCGTCCGGACCAAGTGGAGACCGTGGCCCATACGGCACTGGACTTGCTCTATTACGCCGGCCAGCTCGGCGCCTTCCTCGGACAAGCACCTGTTGCGGTGGTGATCGACGCCGGCGCGCTGGAACGTCAGAGTCCCAATCGTTGGTCCCCAGAAGCAACCGACCTGTTCGACACGCTGCTCAATCGGCAGTTGCTCTTTGATGTAATCCCGGCTCCCCGAGCGGTGCGCGAAGGTGTTCTGAAGGGATATCGCGCGGTGCTGGTCGCGGTTGATGGGATCGACGTGCAAACCGTCGCGCCCACCAGGAGTGGTTCTCTTGCGGATATCCGCCGATACGTCGAGAGTCTGCCCGAGCCGATGGTCAGTCGGGACCTGCGCGCGCCGACCGGTTTCATCGCCTACGACCCGGACGGGCGAGTCGCGTCGGCATGTCTGGTATTGAACGGGCGTGCCGCCGACGGAAAGCCGTGCTTCGCGGTCGCTAATCTCCAAGCGCGGGGGCGCACGGTCGTGCTCAGGAGTGCGTCATACCCGGGCAACCCGCCGTTTCGAGACCTCCTTACGAATGAAACCGTCGCCGCCGGGCGCGATCAAGTCCGGTTCGCCGGGCATCAGGTTCGCTTGTTCGTACCCCTCAGCGGAGGTCCCGAATAGCCCATGCCGGAAGCAAGCACGGTCAACACCACGGTCGTCGCCGTCTCGTTTGCGGTGTACACCCTGGCGATCATTGGCATCGGACTGTACTCGGCCAGGTTCGCCCGGCGCAGCGATGAGGATTTTTTCCTGGCCGGACGCTCGCTGGGCGCTTGGATCGCCGCTCTGTCCGCCTCGGCGTCCAGTGAATCGGGCTGGGTCACGCTCGGACTGGTGGGATGGGCATTCGCTTCCGGGGTTTCGGCGTACTGGATCATCCCCGGATGCGTGATCGGCTTCTTGTTCAACTGGTTTGTGCTGGCGGGTCGTCTGCGCGACCGCTCGCTGGAATTGAATGCGCTGACCCTGCCGGACTTTTTCGCGTTCAGTTTCAAGGAGCGGCTCCCGTTGCTGCGCACGCTGTCGGTAGTGGTTATCCTGGTGGCCATGCTGCTTTACGTGGCCGCCCAGTTGGCGGCGGCGGGCAAAGCCTTCTCCGCGAGCTTCGGAGGGGTGGACTACCGGGTCGGCGTGCTGATTGGGGTCGGCGTGGTACTGTTGTACACCGTGCTGGGCGGTTTTCGCGCGGTCTGCTGGACCGACTTCCTGCAGGCCTTGCTGATGGTTGGGACACTGGTGGTGTTTCCCATCTACCTGCTGGCGACGGAGGGGGGCTACGGCTTCGTCGCCGAGCAGTTGCGGAGCGTTGATGACGGCGGCCTGCTGCGTCTTACGCCGGACAAGGTCGGGGCGGTTTTTTTGGGCTTTCTGTTGGGACACACGGCGTTGGGGATCAACTTCGGTTATCCGGGGCAGCCACACGTATTGGTGCGGTTCATGGCTTTGCGCACCCGGCGGGCAGCGCTGGTCGGCGGCGCCGTGTCGGCGGTGTGGGCCGTCTGCGTTTATTGGGGCGCAGTGACCATCGGCTTGATGGCCCGGGCCATGACCGAAGCCGGTGCCCCCTGGGGCCAGGTGATGTTGGCCGAGGAAACCAGGGACGTTTACCAGGAACTTGGCCTGGTGCTCTCGGCGATGCACATGCTTCCGGGAGTGTTGGCCGGACTGGTTCTGGCAGCGGTGTTGGCGGCCATCTGCTCGACCGCCGACAGCCAGCTCGTGGTGGCGGCGAGTTCCGCGGCGAACGATCTGTACTCGCGTCTGTTCAGCAAGCGCCGCGAGGGCTCCCACATGCTGGTCAACCGGCTGGTCGTGTTGGGCATCGGGCTGGGGGCGATGGCCCTGGTCTTCGACGAGGGCGTGAACGTTTACCAGTACGTGCTCACTTACGGTTGGGCGATCCTCGGCGCTTCCTTCGGACCACAGGTCATTCTCTTGCTACTCTGGAAACGCGCCTCGTATGCGGGCTGCGTCATGGGCATGTTCACGGGATTCGCCGTCGCGCTGTTGTGGAAATACTTTATGGACAACCAGTACGTATACGAGTCGAACGGCCAGTATCATGTTGTTGAGGTCTACAATCTTACACTGGCGTTTCTTCTTGCGCTGGCGATGAACGTGGTAGTGAGCCTGCTGGTTCCGCGGCGTGACCGTTGAAAGAGCCACTACACGGCGGCGCGTCGCCGGTCGATCGCGTTGGTCACGACCTTGAACACCAGCATGGCGACGAGTGCGACAAAGCCGATTCCGGCGAAGACATACCAGATGTAGTGCGCGTGGGCGTAGGCCTCAGGCAAAGGGCCACCCGACTCGATGGCCACCAGACGCATCTCTTGCACTTTGGCCGAGAGGGTATTCGGATCAGGACAGTACCAGTCGAGCAGGTAGCCCGAGATGATGAAGCCGAACAGGTAGGCGAAGAAGCTGCTGATATGCATGTACCCCATGTACAGACCGACCTCACCCTTGGGCGCTTGCTGAGAGGCATACTCGAGCCATTTGGGCGACAGAAAGCACTCCGCCACTCCCTGCAAGGCGATTCCTATGATCACCATCAGGGTGATCGGGTGTAGCCCGAAGCCGAATAGTACAGGCACTTCGCTCCCGAACATCGACCGTAGCGTGGGACTCAGCGAGATTGACAGTGAAGATAGAGGGATGATCAGCAAGGAGATCGCAATCGAGTTCACCGGTTTGAAGCGTCGGACGAGGTGCGTGATCGGAATGACCAGAACGACAACCACCAGTGGATTGATGTTGGCCAGCCATTCCGGCTTCGCTCCCTCACCCAACATTCGCAGGATGTACTTCGGCATGGACGCGTATAACTGGTGCTGGATGGCCCAGAATCCTGCGACGATCAGGATAAGACACATGAAGCGGAAGTTCGAGAGGACTTTGATCAGCCCGTCCAATGCCTCGTGGTAGGTCTTGCCGGTGCCCTCGGTCTCCACTTGACGGTAGAACACGGTAACGAAAACGAGCGCGCAGAACGCCATCAAAGCCGCGTAGAAATTGATGTACTCCAGCCCCAAATGTTGCCGTAGCGGGGCGGCGGCGGACTTGCCGGCAAATGCACCGATGTTAACCACGGCGTAGAAGATGGAAAACGCCCGCGCGCGGTGCGCTTCGTCCGAGCATACGGCGACCGTTCCGGAAATCACCGGCTTGATGATCGAACCGCCGAACATGATCACAACCAGCGCAGCCAGGACCATGAGCTTGCGAGGGGTTTCACTCAACAGAAGCGTCTGATGACGCGGTCCTTCCGCGAAGTCCGGAGACGCTGCTTCGGGAGACGATTCCTCGTGCTGGTCCCCTGCGGCACCGGCGACGGCATCCGACGACGGTGCCATATCGGTCGTTGGCGCGTCTCCGTCGAGCCGAATCCCGGCTATCCCAAGCAGGGAATACCCAAAAGTCAGCACCACAAAAGCCAGAATCAAGGACCGCCGGAAGCCGATTTTGTCCGCCATGATGCCCGTAAAGGTCGGCAACAGATAGAGGACGGACGCGAACGCGCCGTAGACATAGCCTGTCCAAATATCATTGAATCCAATCTGATCCGTCAGGTATAGCGTCAGGGCGATCGCCATGCCGTAATAGGCGGCGCGTTCGAGGAGTTCAGCGCCGTTGGCATACCAGAACGT
>JAUWNF010000133.1 GCA_030612785.1 Phycisphaerales bacterium | reverse complement strand
GTGGGACCTGGAGATCAGCGCCGACGATCCACCATATCCGAGCCATCCCAACAACCCGCTGTTGGAAGGTTGGGCAACTCAAGACCGTCAGAACCATCTCGATCCGTGGGGTTGGCGGTGTACGGTCCTCTTTGGAACGGCACTCCAATCGCGAGCTCAGGGTGACGAGGTATTCGCCTGGACGGACGCCTGGCCGAACGTGGTGGTCAATGATTTCAACGGCGACGGGCTGGTTACCAAGACGGATCGGTTTACGCTGAACGACTACATCGCTGAGCATGACGGCGAGACAGGCTATGACGCCGATGGCTCGTCGACGAACGGGGAGATTGACCGCCAGAACTTCTCGGATAGGTTCAGCGTTCACGATGACGATTACGACGGGTTGATAAACACGAGCGGGTTTCCCGAGCAAGGTTCGTGCGACTACGACAACGACGGGGACGTGGACCTGGATGACTTCCGGGCGTTTCAGGTGTGTTATTCAACAACGCCGTTGGACCCGGAGGTACTGGCCAACGTGGGATGTCTGGATGCGTTCGACGATGACGAGGACTTGAATGTTGACCTGGATGATTACGTGATCTTTGTCTCGGTTTTGAATGGGCCGGGGTAAGAAAGAAGGCAACAAGGCAACAGGGCATCAAGGCAACGAGGCGGCGGCGAACTGACAAACTCATGTGGTTAATGGCTGACACCTGACAGTTTCCGAGGGGGTTGGGATGACCAGGTTGGCTGGCCCGGCGGTGGACGGGCCGAAACTCGGCGGGGATAGCGCGAGGGTGTTCTTGTGCGCCTACACGCTGATGGAGTTGCTCGTGGTGGTCTTCCTGATTGCCCTGTTGATGTCGATCCTGGTGCCCGCATTGGTAACCGCCCGAGAGGCGGCTAAGAGCATCGTGTGCATGGACCACGGTCGGTCCGCGGCGATGGAGTTTCAGTTCTTTGCCGACAGGTATGCCCACCCGTATCGAGGTGACAGCGAACAGTACGGTTCGCGCTTCGACGCGATGGACTTCCTTGAATACCTTTACGGGGTCGGCGAATTCTGGGACGGCAATAGCGTCGAGGGAGAAGCGTATCGGCCGGGCCAAAGCCTGATGATCTGCCCATCGGCGCCGCCGGGCTTGGTCGGGTACGGCGAACAGACGGCCCCTTGGACTCCCACCGTCGGTCCGCGAGAGAACGTCAGTTACGCGATGAACCGCCGATTGTTCCGTGCCCCGGCGTTGAAGGAGGGTGTTCCCTTCGAGGCCCCGGTGTTGCTAACCGACCATGTTCTGAACTACCCCTACATACCACTGCTCTTTGACGTGGACGCTGAAGCCGCGATGAAAAAGGTCGGCGAATCGGCCCTCAGCCACATGCCCTTCTTCTGTACGCCGGACTTCTTCGAGAAAGACTACTGGTTCCCCGCCATGCGTCATCGGGGCAAGATGATTGTCTCGTTTGTCGGAGGCCACGTGCTCTCCACCAAGGATCCGTTGGCCGAAAGTCAATGGATTTGGGATTACTTTCCCAGCCTCGGCGACAAGTCACGGTAGTTGGGTGTGTGTGCGGTTGTAGCGGCGGGCGCCCCGCCCGCCGTGGGGCATTCCCCGGACGGCGAGGAAGGCGATTCGGTCGGTTTTGGTTTTCCCCGGCCAGCGAGGTGCTGGCCGCTACAGACCTAACCCGCGGGGTGAAGTTGCCATGAGTTTGCGAGGTAAGTTTCATTTGCTACTCGCCGTCTTTGGGCTCTCCATCGCAGCCAACGTGGCAATAGCGGTGTGGTGTGTCCGCGTCTATGTGGACACGGCGACTGGCCGCTTTCACCTGTTTGTTTCCGACATACAGCGAACCGACCGAATCCGATGTTCGCTGGATGAGTTGGTGGGCGAACTGAAAGCTCGCGCCGGACGGAGCAAGCCTCTGGACGACAACCGCTATCACGTCTTGTGCCGGCAGATTGTGGAGCAGGTTTCCCAACTCCCTTCGGCGGTGAGCAGCCCCCAAAGCGAAAAGGCCAAGACTCAACTGCTGGAGTTGGGCCGGCGGCTATTCGACGGGAGCGAACAGTATATGTCTTTGCTGTGTGACGGGCGAGATGAGGAAGCTGCGGAGTTGCTCGCTACGGCGATCGAGCGTGAGTGTGTGGCCCCCATGCGAGAAGGACTCTGGGAGGTCGGCCGCCAGAGTAGCACGTCGATCAACCAGACCGCGGCCGAGATGGCCGAGAAGCAAACCTGGGTAACGGCCATCCTGTCCGCAAGCACGGCGGTGGTCTTCCTGGTGGTGGCGGTCAGCTTCCACTTGGTGCGTTACGGTATGCTCAAGCCGGTGGAAGCGCTCAAGACCGCCACCGAACGGCACGCGGCCGGTGATCTGAGTTATCGTATTCCCGAGCATTCCAGTGACGAGTTGGGCGTGCTGTCCCGCCAGGTCAATTCGATGGCCGACTCGCTGGCTACGGTTCAGCGCCGCTTGGTCGAGCAGGAACGCCTGGCCGCCGTGGGTGAACTGGCTTCATCCGTGGCCCACAACATCCGCAACCCTCTGGCGAACATTCGGGGTACGGTTCAGATGACGATGAAACGGGTGCCCGAATGCCAGGCCCATCTGGCCGGCGTCATCGAGGTCGTCGATTCCCTGAACCAGTGGCTTCACGATCTGCTCACCGTGCACAAGTCGATCGAGTTGGAATGCCGGCCGGTTGACCTACGAGGGCTGATCGATCGCGTGGTCGGGGTGATCCGGCCGGCAGCGGAGAGTAGTGAAGTCCGCATCGAGGTGGAGGAGTCGCAGACTGACTGCACGGTTCATGCGGATTCGTCGCGACTCGGACAGGCTCTATTGGCCGTGGTGAACAACGCGGTGGAGGCTTCGCCTCCCAAGGGCATGGTGCGGGTGACGATCCGCCGGCACGCAGAAGCGCCCGAGCAAGTGGACATCCAGGTGATCGACTCCGGGCCGGGCATCTCACCGGAGATTCGCGACCGCTTGGCCTCCCCCTTTTCCACCACCAAGCAAGGCGGCACGGGCATCGGCTTGTACCTGGCCAAGCGGGTGGCCACGGCCCACGGCGGCGAGATCGACTTCCGGGACAATCCCGGCGGCGGCACCATCGTCACGCTGAGCCTGCCGTCGAACCCGGCCGAAGCCGCAGGTGAGGCGGCGGATAGATCGTAGCGGCGGGCGCCTCGCCCGCCGTGGGGAGTTTCCCGGCCGGCGGGGCGCTGGCCGCTACAGGAGCGGAGTTCGTGGCCAAAATCCTGATCGTCGATGACGAAAAAATGCTGGTCCAGACCATGGAGTTCCAACTGTCGGAGGCGGGGCACAAGTGCTTCTCCGCCCACACGCTGACCCGCGCCCATGAAATCCTCAAGGAGTTGGACCCGGAGTTGGCCATCATCGACATCCGACTTCCGGACGGCAGCGGTATGGACCTGATCCGGAGCATCCGCGCCGAGGACCGCCGTTTCCCTATTGTGGTGGTGACCGCCTTCGGATCGATTCCCAATGCGGTCCGTGCCATGCGCGAGGGGGCTAACGACTACATCGTCAAGCCGGTCGATCTCGATGCACTCAACATGATCGTCGAACGCAACCTGGAGACCCAACACCTGCGGGGACGAGTTGAACTCTACGAGCGCCTCCAGCGCGAGGACATTGGTGACGACCGTATCGTCGGCAAGAGCGAGGTATTCACCAAAGTGATGGAGATGGTCCGGAGCGTAGCCGATCCGCCGGGGGCGGGGTCGGCTTCGACTATGGCTGCGGTCCTGATCACCGGTGAGACGGGGACCGGCAAAGACCTGCTGGCCCGGTACATCCACAACATCGGCCCGCTGTCCGCTCAGCCGTTTGTGGACGTGGATTGTGCGGCCCTGCCCCGAGAATTGATCGAGTCGGAACTCTTCGGGCACGAACGCGGGGCGTTCACCGACGCTAAGAACAGCAAGCGCGGGCTGCTGGAGATCTCCGCGGGAGGCACGATCTTCCTGAACGAGATCGGCGAACTGCCGGTCGAGTTGCAGGCCAGGCTGTTGAGCGTGCTCGAAGGCAAGAGTTTTCGGCGGGTGGGCGGGACGCGCAAGATCGAAATGAACGTCCGGGTCATCGCCGCAACCAACTCCGACTTGCGGGAGCGGGTCGCCGCCAAGACCTTTCGTCGCGATCTGTTCTATCGTCTCAACGTCTTTCACATCGATCTGCCGCCGCTTCGCGAGCGTGGCCAGGACATCCTCTTGCTGGCCGAGCATTTCGTGGGCCGGCTTTGTCGGAAATACCGCAAGCCACTGGCGGCCCTGTCAAAAGAGACCCAGGCCTTGCTGACCGGGTATCCCTGGCCGGGGAACGTGCGCGAACTCGTGCATGTCATCGAGCGGGCAGCTCTGCTCCATAAAGACGGCCTGATCGGCATCGACCACTTGGGCATCGCTCCCACGCGCGCGCCGGTGTCGATATTCCGGACGACGGCGCTGGAACTCGATCGCCGCCTCATCCAGGAGACCATGGAGCACACCAAGGGGAACGTCTCGAAAGCCGCCCGCATCCTGGGGGTCAGCCGCGATTCTCTGCGTTACCGGTTGGAAGCCATGGACAAGACCTAAGCCGGGCGCGTCGTTGTCGCTTCGGTTTCCGGGTGACAATCAATAGACTAGGGGAAGCGATTTTTGGGGCACCGGGTGTCAGGATCGTGAGCGATTGAACCCTATCTGGCGTGCGCTTGGGGGGACAGTGTTTCTCGGACTTGCCGCGGAAAATGCGCCGTTAAGAAGCTCGACTGCGCCGCAACGAAGATCGCGTAATCGTGGACATTTCAGCGCGATTCCGGTAGACTGATCGTTGTGGGCTGGAGTGGTGAATCTGTTCGGGGGCCGCAAGTCTCGTGATGCCCAAGCGACTGGCCAACAAGGTTCTGCTGATCGGCTGGGACGGGGCCGATTGGAGGCACATCGACCCTTTGCTCGACAAAGGACAGATGCCGCATCTGGAAAAACTCATCAACGCTGGCGTCATGGGCAACGTGGCCAGCCTAACGCCGATGCTCTCGCCCATCCTGTGGACCTCCATCGCTACCGGCAAGCACGCCGACAAGCACGGCATCCTGGGCTTCGCCGAACCGGACGGCAGCGGCAGCAAGATCCGCCCGGTCAGCAGCACCTCCCGCAAGTGCAAGGCCCTCTGGAACATCCTCTCGGATCTGGGTTTTCATGCGGGCGTGGTCAACTGGTTCGCCAGTCACCCGGCCGAGGAGATCAACGGCTTTGTGGTCACCGACCACTTCGCCCAGCCGGCTGGCCCGCCGGACAAGGAATGGCCCGCGGTGCCGAAGTCGGTGCACCCTGACGATCTGCTTGAGTCGTTGTGCGACTACCGGGTCCACCCAGCCGAGACCACGCCGGCGCAGGTTCAGCCGTTCATACCGAAGCTGGCTGACCTCGACCACGCCAAGGACGCGAACCTGCACCAGCTGCGCATCCTGCTGGCCAATTGCGCTACCACACATGCAGTGACCACCTGGCTGATGGAGAACCAGGAGTGGGACTTCCTGGGGGTCTACTACGACACCGTCGATCGCTTCGCGCACGCATTCATGGAGTACCAGCCTCCGAGGATGCCGCACCTGTCCGACGAGGACTTCGAGCGCTACAAGGACGTGATGACCGGCTGCTACCGTTTCCACGACATGATGCTCGGCCGGCTCGTCGAGCTCGCCGGTGACGAGGCCACGATCATCATCCTCAGCGATCACGGGTTCCACAGCGACCACCTTCGACCGGAAGGTTCGAGCAAGATCAAGGACGGCCGGCCGGTGGCTTGGCACCGACAGCACGGCATCCTGGCAATCAAAGGCCCCAACATCAAGAAGGACCAGCGGGTCTACGGGGCGTCGCTGCTCGACGTCCCGCCCCCCGTGCTCCCCCTGTTCGGCCTGCCGGTGGGGAAGGACATGGACGGCCATGCCCTCACGCAAGTCTTTGAGGGCGATCCGTTCGAGCCGGAGACCATCGATACTTACGAGGAACCGACCGGCGATGACGAGGTGGTCGCCGACGTGAACGAAGATCCCTGGGCGGCGCAGCAGTTGTTGGAGCGCCTCGCGGACCTGGGCTACATCGAGCGCGATGCCAGTGTGGACGGCGTGGTGCTCGATCGGGCCCGCAACCTGGGCCAAATCTACGCGGCCACCGGGCGACCGGAACAAGCCATCGCGGAGTACGAGCGCGTTCTGGAGAAGAAGCCCGACGACAAGGGCTGTCAGATCGCCATCGCCTCGTGCCGCCTCGAAATGGGCCAGCTTGACGAGTGCGAGCAAGCCGTAGACGAGATCCTCAAGAACGATGTTGATGCGCCGCTGGCCAACCTGTATCGTGGCATGATTGCTTTCCGGCGGGGAGATACGGAGGCCGCCCTCAAACACCTGCGGCAGGCAGAGCAGACCGATCCGCGGCTGCCGGGTCTGCACTGTCAGATCGGCAACGTGTACCTGCGCCGCAAGCGCTGGGCTGATGCTGAGCGCACGTTCAAGAAGGCCCTGTCCATCGACGGGGACAGCGCTGAAGCCCACGATGGGCTGGGCGTCGCCTACCGCTGGTTGAAGCGCCCGCAAGAAGCCGTTCACGAGCACATGCAGTCAGTCGGCCTGCTGCATCACCGTCCGCAGACCCACATTCACTTGGGGTTGGCCCTGGCCGAGGTCGGCCACGTCGATTGGGCCATCCGGGCGTTCAACGTCGCCCTGGAGCAGAACCCCAACAACCCCTTCCCCCACCGCTGCCTGGCTCAACTCCACGAGCGCGCCAAGCAGGACCCAGCGACTGCCGAACGTCATCGCAACACGGCTGCGGCCCTGGCCGAAAAACTCCGGTCTCGGCCCGGCCAGCAATCACCCGCAAACGAGCCGGATTCCTGATCCTCGGTCAGCCGCCAGCCGAACGCCGGTGTCAGGGAAGGACACTGTACGCCCGAGAATAAGCCCTTGGCGGTACCGTACCTCCCCCGATAAGCCGGCACTCTGACCGCAACAACGCTCACCGTCTCGAAAAAACGGCAGACTGCCGGCACCTCCGCTCTCTGTATCGTATGTTCATCTTGGGGAAACAGCTTCCCGCGGGTTCAGGGAATCCGGGGCGCTGATCCACACATCCAAACCCTCGTACTGCCCGCGATTTCAAAGGGGACCCAGTGCATTCGGGGTCGCCCACACCAGCGCCGATTCCCTGGGCGGCAAGTGCACGAAGTCGGGCGACTTCACACCATAGGGTTCTAAAGGGAGGGAATTGGAATCATGAAACGCATACCTTGGTGGGGCGGCGGGGCGGTAGTCCTGCTGGTCGGGGCTTACGTCGTGCTCTTCGTGAAAGTCTCACCTGACCGGTCACGTGCCGAACCGCGTGCCACGCCACGTGTCGAACCGCCTGCCGAGCCGTACCTTCCGGTCGCCATCGAGATCGCATGGAGTGATCCGCTCGACGGATACATCGCCGTCGGGCAGGTCACGGATGCCGAGCAATACGCTGACGGGATTCGTCGGATCGAGGTCCGGTTCAACACGGCGGTCACCCTGACCGTCGACCGCATCGAGGTGGTCACCACCGGCGACACCGCACCTCTGGTCGAGTCGGTGACCCAAAACGGCGACGACTGGATCATCGATCTGGACCGGCCGATCCCGGCGGCGGAATCGACCGCGATCGTCTTCGATGCGGGCGTGGCTTGGGTGCTCATTCATTCGCATCCCGGCGACGTGAATCTCGACGGCACCACCGACTGGAACGACGCCATCGCCCTGGACGCCGCCATCCAGGCCCGCTGGACTCAGGTTACGGGCTACGACGTTAATCGAGACGGCCAGGTCAGTTCCGCCGACGTCGATAGCCTGGGTGGCGTGATCGCCTTCTATAACGGCACGGTCTGGAACGTGGAATCGCTGGGAAGTGTGCTGTGCTGCTGCGTCTTTGACCGCTGTAGCGTTGGCGTCGGGGCCAGTTGCGCCGGCGGCGAGGTTAGCTGCCCCTGCGTCCCCAACCCCTGCGGAAGTGTCTCAACGGCACAGTCGACGCATACCCAGTGAGGTCCGTCAACGCGGCCCCGGCCCTCCACCCGGTTCCGGCAACAGCGACGTACGTCTGTTAGTAGCGGCGTGCCCGCGACGGGAAGTA
>JAUWNF010000059.1 GCA_030612785.1 Phycisphaerales bacterium | reverse complement strand
TCCGCTTCGAGGTCGTCGTCGGTGTCCTTGGCTTCCCAGTAGCCACGCTCGATGGTGAATTCGTCGCGGAACGTGCCGTCGGGGCGGATCTGGTGGCCGTTGGCGTCGAGGGACAGTTCGGGGATCAGGGTCCAGCCGACCTTGCGCCCGGTCTCGGAGAGAAGATTCTGAAAGGCGGAGCGCAGCGCGCCTTCAAAACAGCCCGCGCCGTCGCTGCCTGTCGACGACTATCTTGATCAGTGGTAGGATAGGATCATCGGGAACTGCGTTGAGGCCGCAGGGATCCTTCCGACTCCGGCCGGTCGTCGCCCATTTGGTCACCGGTGGTGTTTGTGCCGTGGCCTTGGCCACGAATCCCCCCGACCGAACGGCTTTCGAGATCAACAATGCCAGCATGGCTCACCATAATGGTCTTGCCTGGCTGCTGGCCACGACCCCTGAGGAGGGTCTACGCGACGGTTCGGAGGCTTTGCGTCTGGCCCGCCAGTCGCTGGCCCGGGCTCGTTCCGGCCGGCCCTACGCGGAGACGCTCAACACCCTGGCAGCCGCGTATGCCGAACTGGGTTGCTACGAAGAAGCCGTCGAAGCCGCCGGCGAGGCGTTGAAGCAGGCCCGAACAGCAGGTGACCGGGCCTTGGCGGACCGAATCGAGGCCCGAGTGCATCTGTACCGGCAGCACGGCCCGAATCATGACGGAGGGCGATAGCACCAACCGCATCCATGACAACATCACCGGTGGAATCGCCGCTCAAGAATGGGGTCGCTGGACCTTCGGCGGCAGGCGCCTAGAATGGGACCGTGCCGCTTGACGCACCCCGAAATCGACCCGCCATGGAACCCCGACGGGACAGCAGGGAGTGAGATCGGTGAGCCGAGGTTGGTGCCCGCGCGGACGGACAGAAATGCTACGCGTGCGTGGAGCGAGAACGCTATGGCAGATGGATTTACGGGGAGTGCCCATACCCTTCACATCCCGGTGATGGGAACGGGTTTCAGTATCGACACACCGCTGTGCGTCGCGAGGTATGGCATTTCGTCGGTCATCTCGCTGGTGGACGATGTCCTCATCGAGCAGATGCGCAGGTTTCACAGCGCGCGGGCCGAAGAGCCATACGCGGCAATCGGGGACCACGACGAGGATGGCCGTGCCCGCCGCATCACGGCCTATCTGAATCTCCTGCAGCGTCTGGTCCTGCGACAAGTCGAGGCGTTGCAGGCCTCGCTTTTCGAAGCCGCCAGCGAGATCACCCGGTATTACGAGATGCTCCCGGATGGCCCGCTGAGGCGTGCCTACGACGCGATGCTCGCGAACACGGACCCGGCCGAAAAGGCCCGTGAGCAACTTCGACTCTGCCGCCTCGCCGTACCGGGCAGCATCGACGTGAATATCATGACGAAGCTCGACCGCGCCCGGTACCGCGGCGGCCAGCAGCTCCCCCCGGAGTTCTGCGACGCCATGGCGGCCCTGCGCGGCTACGCCAACAGTTCGCTGAATTCCTCGATCGTGTTCTCCGCGGGGATGAATCCACGCCTGTACAGTTACATCGCGCAATTCGACGATTTCTTCCCCGACGAAACGGGCATCTTCAGAAAGAAGATCGTTCTGAAGGTAAGTGACTACCGCTCCGCGATGGTCCAAGGCAAGTTCCTAGCCAAACGCGGTTTGTGGGTCTCCGAGTATCGGATCGAATCGGGCCTCAACTGCGGTGGTCACGCCTTCGCCACCAAGGGGCTCCTGATGGGGCCGATCCTCGAGGAGTTCAGGCAGAGGAAGGACGAACTCCGCGAGAAGCTCTACGCCATCTGCGCCGAGGCCCTGGCGGCCGGCGGCAGACCGGCATTGCCGTCGCCTCCTGAAGTACGCATCACCGCGCAGGGAGGCATCGGTACCGCCGACGAGGACCGCTTCCTGCTCACCTACTATCGCATCGACGGCACCGGGTGGGCCACTCCGTTCCTGCTCGTGCCCGAGGTAACCAACGTCGATGACGCGCATCTGCGGAAGCTCCTGACAGCCTCGGACCGCGACGTGTACCTGAGCGACAGCTCACCGCTGGGGATTCCTTTTTCGACGCTCCGCAACTCGGCCAGCGAGGAGGCGCGCCGGCGCCGCATTCAGGAGGGCAAGCCCGGCAGCCCGTGCCCGAAGGGGTTCATTGCATCCGATACCGAGTTCACCGATGTCCCGGTTTGCCGCGCCTCCCGCGCCTACCAGAGGCGCAAGCTCGAACACCTCGTGAAAGAGGGCCTCTCGGCCCGGCAGTTTGCCGTGGTGCGGGAGAACGTGGTTGCCAAGGCGTGCGTCTGCCATGATGTTGGCGGCAGCGTGTCCCTGAAACATGGCATCGACCCCGAGGCGACGCCGGTAATCTGTTGTGGTCCCAACATCGCGAATTTCTCGAAGGTTGCCACCCTGCAGGAAATGGTGAACCACATTTACGGTCGGCTTTCCCTGCTGAGCGGCAGCGATCGTCCGCACATGTTCATCCGCGAGTTGAAGCTCTACGTGGACCACCTCCGCCAAGAGATCAAGCAGGCATCCTTGGGGCTCCTGGACGGCACGCCCGCATACTTCCGCGAGTTCAAGGAGAATCTCCTCGCGGGTGTCGAGTACTACTCTCGCCTCGCCGGAGAGTTCGTGGAGGAGAAACGAGAGCGCTTCCTGGATGACCTCCGCCAACTGCGCGAAACGCTCGAGCCGATTCTGCTGGTGAGAGCAGACTGAACGGAGGCGGCGGAGCTTACCCGTGGTCTTCACCCGCCCGGTTGCTCCATGGGTAACGCACGTTCCCTCTCGCCGTCGGCATCGGTCGACCTGCCCATCTCAGCCGAGGCCCACGATAACGGTCGTGCCTTCCCTCGCACATTCTCTTGAGCCCGAGGTGGAGGGAGATCACCTTCGTGGCGGGACGCTTGCCGGTAGCACCGAGTAGCGCTATACTCTCCACTATGGCTTCGACCGGCGCGAACAACCTCACACGGACCGCATTGGCGGGGTTCCTGGCGTGGCTGCTACCGGGTGCGGGGCACCTCTATCTGGGAGAGCGCCATCGCGGCGTGATCTTCCTGGTCGTTATCGCCGCGACCTTCTGGGGCGGCGTGGCCATGGGGGGCGTCACGGACACGCTCGATCCGCACAAGCAAACCGCCTGGTTCATGGCCCAGATCAGCACCGGTGCACACGCCCTGGCAGCCCTGGGCTGTAAGCAAGTAATAGAAGTCTCCAGACCGGCATACTCCTGGCAGGCCAGGGATGTGGCGGTGGTGTACAGCGGGGTGGCGGGTCTGTTGAATCTGCTGGTGATCCTCGACGCGTTGTCCCGAGCGGAGGTCACCGCACCGGCGGCGACTCGAGGACGTTCGCCGGCGCAGGGGCGCAAGAGGACGACATGAGCCTGTGGCTAGTGGCATCATTGAGTGCACCGATACCACTGACCGGCCTGCAACGTCTGCTGCTGTTGATACCGCTCTGTCTGAGCATCAGCATCATCTACAAAACGACGCGGTGCGCGCGCTTGGGCGACATACCGCTGGCCACCCTGGCCTTGTGGCTCACCATCATAGGTGGGATGGTCGGCGTCGGAGTGTCCATGTGGGCCGTGTTCCTGCTCCTGACCTAGAGCACGCCCCCTCCGCTACAGAAGTGACTGGAATCCCTCGACAGTGATCCCCGCCTGGCGGGTGAGGTTGTGTAACGCGTCCTCGATGAATCAGCAGGGAATGCTTCTATGGAAACGTCCGCTCGTGGGAATGGCGGCGTGGTGCTTGCCTTGGCGCTGATAGCTCTGGCGCAGTCCGGGTGCCTTGATCCACATAGACGCACACCGAAGCCCAGGAAACTCGAAACGATCTTCAGTCCGCTCGACCTCCCGTCCCCTAACTCCATTCGCACGGCTGCCGGCTTGCCTGGTCCCGCGTATTGGCAGCAGCGGGTGGATTACGAGATCGAAGCGGTTCTTGATGAGCCCGCTCGTCGGATTCAGGCCCAGGCCAAGATCACTTACACTAACAATTCACCCAACGACCTGGATATCCTCTGGCTTCATCTTGAGCAAAACCTTTTCAAGAGCACCAGCGACGGGGCGCTGGCAAACCCACTTTCTCAGGGCATCGTGAGATTACTGCTTAAGCAGGAGGATTTCAGTGATTTCGACGGAGGTTTCCAGATCGAGTCCATCCAGGCCGCGGGACAGGAATTGCACCTTCAGGTCTACGACACCGTCGGCCGGTTGGAGTTGCCCGAGCCCATCCCGGCCCGTGGGGGCAGGGTTACGCTGGGATTGTCGTGGTCATTCAATATCCCCGCTTCTGCCCTTGCGCTTCGGATGGGTGTTGCAGAGGTGGAACAGGGAGCGATCTTCCAAATCGCCCAGTGGTTCCCCGCGGTGTGTGTCTACGACGACGTGCACGGCTGGAACACCCTGCCCTATCTTGGATTCGGTGAGTTCTACACCAACTTCGGATCGTTTGACGTCAAGCTCACGGTTCCGCGCGACCACCTCGTGGTGGGCACCGGTGTGCTCCAGAATCCGGAAGAGGTCCTGACCGCGGAACAGATCGACCGTCTGCAAACGGCTCAAGGCAGTGAGCAGACCATGACCATTCGCGGTGCCGAGGAGGTGACAGACCCCGCCAGCCGCCCGTCGGGGGAAGGCCCGCTCACCTGGCATTTCGTGGCCCATGACGTGCGCCCCTTCGCCTGGGCCGGCTCTCCGGCGTTCATCTGGGACGCTGCCGGAATTACCCGGCGCGGCACGCCCCCTTCCGAAACCGCGGCCGGTACTCCAGACATGCCCCAGGGAACACTCGTTCAGTCCGTCTATCCGAAAGAAGCCTTGCCGCTCTGGGAGACGAGTACGGAGATACTGCGATCCGCGATCGAGGAGTACAGCCGACGATGGTTCGCCTATCCCTATCCTGTCGCAACCAGTGTCAACGGAGCTGTCGGCGGGATGGAGTATCCAATGCTGGTCTTCTGTAAAGAGCGCAAGGATGAGCAAGCTCTTTACTTTGTAACTATTCACGAGATCGGACACACGTGGTTCCCGATGATCGTCAACACTGATGAACGGCGGTACGCCTGGATGGACGAAGGGTTCAACACGTTCATGAACTTCTACCTGGTCAAGGAACGCTTTCCCGACGACGCCCGGATCAAAGGCCAACTGTCCCTGGCTTTGTTGGGGCTGCAGTTTATCGCCTACCAACCGATTGAAACTCCGCCCGACCAGAACTCCCCAATACTGCTCGGACTTCTTCAATACGTCAAGACCGCCATGGGGCTGTACGCGCTTCGTGAAGGAATCCTCGGCCCGGAACGATTTGACTACGCGTTCAAGCGCTACATCGACACTTGGGCCTACAAATCGCCGCAGCCCGCCGACTTCTTCCGCTGCATGGAGAATGCCGCCGGGAAAGACCTGTCCTGGTTCTGGCGCGGATGGTTCCACGAGACCGGCAATCTCGATCAGGCCGTCGAGTGCGTGTTTCAGTGGTGGGGCCGCGGTGAGGTTGCAGTCACGTTCCACAACCACGGCAAAATGGTCATGCCTGTCGTCTATCGGGTAACCTACAGCGACAAATCCACAGAGATACGACGCCTGCCCGTGGAAGCATGGTTTACGACAAACCGGTGGACAACTCGGTGGGCCCCAGGCAAGAAACGTGTGATCGAAATACTGATCGATCCAGACAACTTCTTTCCGGATGTGAACCTGTGGAAGAACGGCTGGCGTTCCTGGTGGTAAGCCAAGGTCTACACGTCTCGTGAACGAGACGCTGGTTCGCGGTACTCGTGAGCTCTCACACCAGCGGGCGGAGGGTGTGGCGACGGGTTGTGTCCAAACCAGGTGACTCCATGACGGAAGTGGCGTATGTGAACGGGGTGTTCTGCGATCTGGCAGAGGCGAAGGTCTCCATCGAGGACCGGGGGTTCCAATTCGCCGACGGGGTCTACGAAGTCATCGTCGCCCCCCGCAAGCGGCCGTTCCGCTTGCGCCGGCACCTCGAGCGCCTCAAGCGCAGCACCGACGCGATCGCCCTGCCGGTCGATTACGATGCTCTGGACCTGCCCGCGGTAATCCTCGAGGGCCTCGAGCGCAGCGGCCTTACCGACTGCATGATCTACCTGCAGATCACCCGCGGAGTTGTGCCGCGCGACCATCTCTACCCGGACGACACTCCTCCTACGGTCGTCGCCACGTTCAAAGCCAAACCGGTCTACGACCGCGCCCTGCGCGAGCGCGGCATAGCCCTCGAGACCGTTCGAGACATTCGCTGGGACTGTTGCCACGTAAAATCCATCGCTCTGCTGCCGAACGTCATGCTCAAGAACGCGGCGCGGCGCCGCGGCCGCTTCGACGCGATCATCCTCGGCCCCGACGACTCCGTACGCGAGACGACCTGCGCCAATGTCTTTATGATCAGCGGCGGCGTTCTGCGTACGCCACTAGCCGATGAGCACATCCTACACGGGGTCACGCGGGCCTTCATTCTCGAGTGTGCCCGCGAACTCGAGCTGCCCTGTGAGGAAACACGTCTCCAGGCCGCCGACCTGTTTGGCGCCGACGAGGTGTTCATCTCCAGCACCACCATCGACATCATGCCGGTCGCGGCCATCGATGACCGCCCCATCGGATCCGGGAGCGCGGGAGAACTTACCTTGCGCTTGTTCGAGCGTTGCTGCCGGAACATGGCCGACGCCTGAGTTCCGGGCCCCGGGTTGCGAGTCTCGCGTCTTCGGTGCGCAGCAAAAGCCCGGTGTCGTTCGCACGTATCACCGGGCTCTTATCGGAAGGAGGTCTATCGTTGAGCGCTGGGTAATCAGTCGCCTTGCGGTCCGCTGATGGTACCCAGCAATGGACTCACGTCGGTTGCCGGCTCGGTCTGGTCCGGTGTCGAGCTTCCGTTGCCCCCGGAAGAACCCGATCCACCCTGGAGGAACGCTTGGCCCAGATACGCGAGGGCGACGTTCAGATCCTGGAAGACGATGCTCAACAAGTCGGCATTCAGTTGGGACGCGTGATCTTGGGGCGCTCTCTGCGTAATGGTCGGCCCGTTCCGCGCCCGATTGAGGGCCGCGGCGTGGGCGTCGCGGAAGCGCGCGGTTCCCTGACGCACCATTCGACCGGGGGTGCGCGAGGCGACCGCGCCGCCCGACGCGCTCTCCCACGGTGGGCGGGCGTTCGGAAACTCCGTCTGCTGCGCATACGCCACGGGGGTTATCCCCACAACCGCACCGAGAAGAACCGTCAGTATCAGCCTGGCTCGGTCCATGATTCCCTATCCCCGCAGATCGCGATACCCGTGCGGCGGCTTCGGCCGCTTGGTGTCTCCCACGTCGTATTGTACCACCCTTGCCCCATTCGGTTGCCATTATCAACGGAAAACCACTAGGCTGGCAAGACCATTATCGGCCAGACGTCGCGAAAACCTTCAAGGAGCTTTCGTCCGGCGGCGTAGCGGCGTCCGCTCCCGCGGGGGGGCACGCCCTGCCCCATAACTCGGCGTCGTCGCGCGACAGCCTCGCCGCCAATTGCACTCGATCGGCATCAGCCATGTCCTCCACGTAAACCCGGAGCAACGAGGCGACATCGACGCCGGCCTTCTCCAGCACGGTCAGCACGACCTCGGCCCGATCCGCGCGCGCCAGGTTTGCGAAGGCGCCGAGGATTCGGCTCGTCACGCTCCGGCAAAGAGTGGCACGCAGGGCATCGTCGATGACCGCAGCCATGCCCTCGCTGCGATTCATGGCCGCTTCGCACAACAGCTCGAACTCGATATCCGCGGACAAGAGGCGGCGGACCTGCGACACCAACAGCGTTTCGCATGCCGCCACCCGCCCGTAGGACGAGCCCGTTTCGCGTGCGATCTGACGTAAAGAAGACCGAAACTCCGCCTCGGGAACCAAGAGACGCTGGTCCGCCAGGACGCGGGCCAGGGTCCCCCGATCACGACGCGATCTCGTCGAGGCACTCAGCCGAGCAACCACCGCGTCCACGGCGGCCTCCAGCTTCTGCCGGAGCGTGTCGCCCACGGTTGGGGGCCCGCCCTCGTCCACGGGTTCCCGACCTTCCCACGCCGAAGGAGGACCGACTTTGCTCGGGAAAGCGTCCATCTTCTCGGGCGTGTAGGACCACGCCCGCAACGTGTCCGCCTCGTCGGTCCGCTCGAACCCGGCGCGCCCGTGGCGTTCGGGCAGCCGGATGGTCTCGCGGTACCGGTGCAATGCCCGCCACGATGCGTAGTGGATGCGCGGCATCGCGTAGGTCGCGAGAGTCATCTCACTGCTCGGGTCGTAGGTTTTCACCGCCTGGATCAGCCCGAGGCAGCCCTCCTGAAAGAGTTCGTCCCAATACTCGCTCATTCCCATGTGCGGGACCCGGCCCAGCAGGCGCTTGATCTGCGCTCCCACCAATCCCAGGTTTTTCTCGACCATTTCGCGCTGGGTCTCGGTCATGCTCTCTGCCGTGCGGTCTGTGCTCACGAAGTACCACCCCATCCTTGACGGCGTAGTGCGGGCTCCCGGAGAACGTCGGACCGTGAGTCGGTGTATAGTCCACCTCGGGACCGACGTTCTCCCGGCGCACCAGGAGTTGCCTGACGCCGTCCATGTCACCGTGAATTGCCCTGGATTCGCCGCCGATCGGCCCGCCCTGCCGATCGGTCACCCCGCAGCCGCCGCCCGGGCGGCAGGGGGCTCCCTGCCTTGGCCCGCTACACGTGAGCCGCTGACTCACGCCCCGAACACAACCCTAACATACACCAAACAAACCGGGAATGCAAGTGCAATTGTCGGCAGGAGGCCGCGGTCGGCCATATCCCTCAGCCGGCCCGGTACTTAGGCCGGAAGGATTTTTCGTCCGACCGGGTGTGTCGATGTAGCGTCGCCCCTTGTGGGCGGCGTTCTTCGTCACCCACAAGGGGTGACGCTACATTCACAAGGGGTAACGCTGCGTTGGGGATAGTCCTTAGGCCATCGCCAGGACCTTATCGACGCACTTCTTGACGCCGGCGAAGACCTCCGCCGGACCTTGAGCCAGCATGTAGGCCGGCGTGCTGACCACCTTGTGCTCCTCGTCGGCGACCATCTCGGTCGCTGGACAGTCACAGTGGATGGCACCCATCTGGTTCACCGCCGAGGCCGTGCCCGCGTCGGTCCCGATGGTCAGCCTGGCGGGGATGTTCTTGCGCCCCACGATGCGGGCCAGCATGGCCGGTGCGATGCAGATGGCGCCGATGGGCTTTCTCATCTCCAGCATGTCGCTGACCAGCGACTCGACCTCGGGGTTCACCTTGCAGTTGGCGCCTTCGGTCGCGAAGGTGCACAGGTTCTTCGCCGCCCCGAACCCGCCCGGGAAGATCAGCGCGTCGATGGCTTTCGCGTTCACCTGCGACAGGGGCTTAATCTCGCCGCGGGCGATCCGGGCTGACTCGGTGAGTACGTCGCGAGTTTCGCCGGTGGGTTTCTGGGCGGCGTGGTCCACCACCTCCAGCTTCACGCTCGATGGGGCACAGCAGATGATCTCCGCGCCGGCCTGATCCAACGCCAGCAGGGTGAACGTGGCTTCGTGAATCTCGGCACCGTCGAGAAAACCGCAACCGGACAGGCAAACCGCTACCTTTTTGGCCATGATGAAGTCTCCCAAGCCTCTGCGTGGGGTTCGCCCCGTGAAGGCTTTGGGAGGTATGATACCGCGCGGCGCGGCTAGCGCCCATGCGCGCGGACCTCCCGTGTGATCCGGGCGATCTTGGGGGGGACGGGGCCCGGCGGGCGTAACGCGCCCCAGTGTCTTAGCGCCTCCACCGCCGCATCCCAATCTTCCAACTCGCGTGCGAGCAGGATCTTGAAGTACCACCCTTTCCGAGCCCCCGGGAACCGCTCGGTCAGACGCTCAACGTGGATGCGCGACTCGCCCAGACGCCCCGTCTGTTGACGCACCGCGAGCAAGCCGACCAGCCCGTGGTAATTGAACGGCTGACGTTCCACAACGGACTCGAACAGCCCTTCATGGGTCGCCCAGCAGCGGTTGTAGGGGATGGTCGTCGCCAGGAGCAGGGCCGCCGCCAGCGTCGAACCCGCGACGCTGAACCGCGGCACCCATACCGTCAGTCCTGCGCACAACACGGCCAAAAACATGCTCGGCAGGTACAACCAGCGCTCGGCATAAAGCCAATTGGCGGCGGGGAAGAAATGGCAGGGAAGCAGGACTCCCAGCGCGAACAGGCCCACCGTCAGCCATACTCGTCGGCCGCCGCGCCGAGCGAACACGAAACAGAGCACGATCACCAAGCCAAGCGCCGCGCCGGCCAGCACGTCGCCGCGAATCAGCGTCTCCGGCCGATCGAATCCGCCCACCCCCCAGATCGGGCAGAGGGGCGTCGCGAGGAACCATTGCCGCACGACCAGCCAGAGCAAGGCCAACGACGTCGCCACCCTGGCGGTGGGCGTATCGTAGATCAGGGGGTTGGCAAAGGGGCTGACGAAACCGCTCGCCAGCGTGGTCTTCCACCCGAACACCACCCAGCGCATGAATAGAAACACCGCCGCCCCGAAAATAAGGCCGAGATGATGCGAGGCCGCCGTCCGACGCAGGAACCACCGCAGAGGCTGGCGGTTTGGCGCCTGTCGGCGGTGCCACACGTCGATCAGCAGGACCGCCGGCCAGGCGATGATCGCGTGCTCCTTCACGCCCAGTGCCAGCAAGAAGAGCAGCGCCGTGGTCAGGTGATAGCGCGCCGAAGGTGCCGCGCTGATCACATCCCGCCCCAGGTGGCGCAGCAGCATCGCCGCCACCAACACCCCGGCCAGCAACTCCGCTCGTCCAACCACCAAACCCAGGGCCTCGGCGTGGAGCGGATGAGTAGCGAACAACAGCCCCGCGACCCAGGCGGCCGAGGTCCGTCTCCACAGCCGCCGAGCGAACGCCGCCACCAGCACCGTTGCCAGCGCGTGCAAAGCCAGATTCACCGTCCGAAACCCGACCGGACGGTCTCCAGTGAGGGCATAATTGAGCTTGAAGCTGAGCGTAGTGATCGGCCGGTAGAGCGGGTCGAAGGAGTGCTCCGGCGGCCAGTACGGGGAGGCGAAAACCCGAAGCCACCCGCCGGGCGACGTGATCGCCGGATTCCGCTCGATGATGTACCGATCGTCGTAGACGAAGGGGTAGGTGAGGGTTTGCACAAAGGTCCCCACCGCGACGCCGGCCAATACGAGATACAACAACGGAACCCGTGCGCGGCCACGCCGAACGGCGT
>JAUWNF010000215.1 GCA_030612785.1 Phycisphaerales bacterium | reverse complement strand
CGAGGGCTTTCTTTCTGATCTCCATGGCTTGGACGTATAGCGGCTCGGCTTTGGAATACTGCCCCATCGCCTTGTACAGCGCGGCCAAGTTGTTCAGGCTCAGGGCATAGTCAGGGTGCTCTTCGCCGAGGACTTTCTTCTTGACCTCCATGGCCCGGACGAACAGCAGCTCGGCTTTGGCGTACTTGCCCGTCGAGTAGTACAGCACGGCCAAGTTGCCCAAGCTGGTTGCATAGTCAGCGTGCTCTTCGCCGTGGGCTTTCTTCTTGATCTCCATGGCCCGGACGAGCAGCGGCTCGGCGCTGGCGTAATTGCCCGTCGAGTAGTACAGCGCGGCCAAGTTGCCCAGGCTGGTTGCATAGTCGGGATGATCTTCGCCGAGGGCTTTCTTCTTGATCTCCATGGCCTGGACCAACAGCGGCTCGGTCTTAGCGTATTGGCCCATCGATTTGTACAGCATGGCCAAGTTGTTCATAAGCACGGCGGTGTTGGCGTCCTCGTCGCCGAAGACCTGGGGGGCCAACCGAACCGCCCTCTCATACTCAGCCGCTGCTTCCGCGTAACGTCCTTGCTTCTTCAGCTCTTCCCCCCGACGGTACGCAGCCATGAGCGTATCTTCGTCGTCACCTGAGGCCATGGACGGTCGCGCACCGACGGTTCCCAGCAACACGATAGGAATCATGAGAAACCGGACGCCGGCTCTCCACATGTTTCTCATTCTCGTATTCCTCCGGGTGAGTAGCGCATCAAGTCTTGTCCGCCGGAGCCAAGCGTGCTTGGCTGCTAGCCAAAATCCCAGTATTGGTGACTGGGGATCCTATCGCACGTGCTTAAAGCTGATCGCCTGCACCACGCGCGACTTTCCTTCGACGATGGCCATAACCTGCTGGACGGGACGCCCGTTGCTCAGCTTGAATCGTGCCTTCGGGCGCCTGAGCACCGTGCCCCGCTCGCCACTGACACGATAGCGGCCTGCGGCCATCGAATCCTGCGATGCCTGGAGATGGGCAATCCTCTGCTTGACTTCCTGGCCGCCCTTGCCGGCTTCGATCATCCTCTTGATCAGTTGTTCGAGGTCCTTGAGGGGCTCGTAGCTGGCGATGAGGAACAGCGTCTCGGTTCCGACGTTGTCGTCAAGCGTGAACCAGGGGTCATGCTCGCCCGGGATGAGGTACTCCACGCCCCCCCGGATATAGTTGCTCATGTTGATCTGCGGATGGGGGAAGAGGGGGTATACGTCTCCGAGCGAGTCGTAGGTGATGGTGTAGAGGTAGCAGTCGCTATTCGCCTGAACATTGATGCGGTACTGGTCACCGCTACGAAGCGTGGAACCCTCGCGAACGATTACTTCTTCGAATCCGCCGTCCGCAAGGTATCGCTGTCCGAAAACGTGGTAACCCAGTGACAGCGGTGGCAGCTCTCCAGACGTATTTTGACTCTGACGTGGCCGCTGGACGATCCGCGTCAGCGATTGCAGCTCGCGGTCCTTTTGCAGAGAGAGGCCGGTGGCGGCGACGACCTCAGCGTCGGCTACCTTAACCATGCGAACGTCGGTCTGCAGGCTTCGGCCCGCGTCAGCGAGATCGCCGACGATCAGCACATCGGCCGCCAATGCCTTGATTGCCGCATTGGCGCGGGACATATCACTCATGTCGGCAAAAGCGAGGTCCTTTTCGGCGAGTACCCGGTCGAGCGTACGGCGGTCAACCAGGCGGTAGGGCCCGAGATCAAGAACAGCCACCTCGATTCCGGCAGCCAGGACTAGCCCCAACTCTGTGGTTCCCTGATCGCCGGAGGCTAACGGGATCACGGCTACGCGAGCCCCATCCGCGACCGCTGCTTTGGCCTTGGCCTTCTCAAACAGAGGGACGACGAGGCGCTGGCCGATCCGGCTCCACCGAACTTGGCCGTGGTCATCATCGACCGGAGGGCGAACCATCACCACCCGAAAGCCGCCGTGGAGATCGCTTGTTCCGGGTGTGCCGACCTCTCGCCTGGAGCAGGTGCATTGATCGGCCCGTGAGGCCCAGTGACCACCACAGCGAACGGCACGGCCGCCTTGGTCAGTACACCATTCGGCGACGTTGCCGAGCATATCGAACAAGCCCCAGTCGTTGGGCAGTTTCTGCCCGACCAGCCGGGGGCCTTTGTCCTCCTTGCGCACGCCCAGCCCGGAAGCGTTGTCATCGTACCAGGCGTAGTGACGAAGTTGCAGGTTGTCGCTGCCGAAGTAGTACCGCTGCCGACTGCCCGCACGGCCAGCGTGTTCCCACTCCGATTCCGTCGGCAGCCGATAGGCACCCCCATCCTGCTCGCCCAGCCACGTACAGAACGCGGCGGCGTCAGTAGGTGACACACTGGTCACCGGGAGATCGGGATGCTCAAGCCGCCTTCCCCACTTCGTCGTTCCGTTGCCGTGGGTCGGGCGGAACCGCCGGAACTGTCCAAGCGTTACCTCGGCTTTGGACAGGTAGAACGGTTCGAGCGATCCGCCACCGGCAGGAACCAGCACGAACACCATGCCGAGCTGATTGGTCATCTCGGCAGGCCGCGCGTCCGTCTGTCCTGGGGCCGCAACTGCTTGGATTGTGGTGAACAACAGGAAACTGGAAATCAGAGTTATTCGAATCGTCACGGCTCAGCGCTCCTCCAACTTCGGGATTGTTCGTCCTGTTCGATGCATCGCGTTGTTTCACGAAGCTATAGCGTAGCAGAACGCCTGACCACTGTCAGCAAGAACGAGCCCCGGACAGCGATTCCGCAGGTCCTGCGGGAAGGTGAGATGAGGCTGGGGTTCACGCGCAGGCCTCAAAACAGCGGCGCGATTCTCTTATTGTGTTCGTCGACTCGCCACAGCTCATTTACCTTCATCGACCACTGGCAGCCGTCCTTGCCGCCGGAGCTTCGAGGTTCAGTCGTCCCGCGCGTACTCCCTTCTCGCCGCACTAGAATCTGCGAGTAATCGTTGAGAAACGCCGTATAGGTGACATCGAATTCGACGGTGGGCCAATACCCGCCGTCTGAGTCGTCCGACGCACCACAGAGTTCTTCAACAACCTTCGAGGCTACGTAGCGCCTATCTCGTCCTTGTTCGATTCCCGGGCCAAAGAGGAGTTTCGCTCGCGACCAGCCTTCGCAGCCCTCTGCCCGCGGTCCGGCGAGGAGGTACCAGCCGACCAACTTGTTCTCCTCGCCCGCGACCCAGCGGCGGTAGCTGAGACCCTCGTTTGCGTTCTGTTGCCCCAGCATCTTTGGGGGCTCGGATGTGCTAAGCCACCGGCGACAGATGAATCTGCCGTTGCCATCAAACCAGATCACGAGCCATGCCTTGTTCCTGTTGCCCGGTTCATCGAATCGCAACATCAGAACGGTCGGCCTGCTGTCGCTCAGTCGTACGGCGGTCGGTGTCTGGTTATCTCCCAACAGCACATCGCGGTAGCCGAGCTTCTCCCACACCAGCGCGGCGTTGCCGTCGTGCGCCGCTTCCCGCACCGCTGCGTTTAGACTGGGGGAGTCGCGCACGGCAATCGGAGCGTCCTCCTCAGCGTCGAGGAAGGGAACACCGCTGATGGCGCAGGACTTCTCCGTTAGCTTGATGTCCAGATAGGGAGCGTAGGGACTGGCCTCGAGTATCACACAGAATGCGCGGATGAAAGTTCCCCTTTGCCTTTCCCGCCCGCCCCAAGCAAGATCCAGGAACGCTCTGGCCCGTTCCGCATGTGCCTTCTCGTTTCCGTAGCCGGTGAATAGTAGATCGAGGATCTGGCCCCACAACTCGGGAGCCTCGTCGCCGAGGCTCCACACCCGGTCCTGACGCACACTCTCTGCCTTGTCGAGCAAAACGCCCACGCCGGGAGCCGGCTCAGCCATCAACTCCGGTGCGAGGGAAAAGCCAGTGTCCTTGAATTCATAGACCAGGCGCGGTCTGGGCGACTCCGCGTAGCAGGCATTCCAGTAGGCGAAGGTGTCGTCGTGTTCGATGAGTTCCGGGCGCCCGTCGCCGTTCACGTCTTCCCACTCCGCCGAACTGCCAAGGCCCGCCTCAAACCTCGTTATGTGTTCAAAGGACTCCCCAAGCCCGAACACATGAATGGTCAAACAGCAATGGTGAAACCCGCTATGATCCAGAAGCACGAGATCCGGTGTCCCGTCTCCGGAAACATCGCGCCCCGACACATCCGCGATCGTGAAGATACCACCTTGGGTCTCCCACACCACGCACTCCTCTTCGTTCCGCTCGACGAGCACACGCATCTCTCGATAACGTCTGCGTTCTGAGACACGGACGCGGTAGAGTCCGAAGGTCCGCTCGTCGACTATACGCCACGCATTCGATATCTCTTCTTCGGCTGCCGAGGTGCTCGGCTCTGCAGTATCGGCCGGGTCCCCAAGACATGTCCTGGAGAGCACTACAAGGACACCCGTTACAAACACGCGGAACAGGAGATCTCGGCGAGCGACGCGTGAGGATCCAGCGGTTATCTCGTTCGACATAACACGGCTCCCTTCGTTTCGCAGCCGCTTGCACCTGACGTTCATGTACATGAGTCAACCCGTGGCACGCCACTGAGCGTCGTCATCAATCCTAACATACCGTGTGGGCCGGTTCTTGGGGGGCACCTCAACGGTTACTTCCACTCGCCCATTGGACAGCGATCGGCTTGAGACGTACCGAAACCCACGGATACGCGTCGCGGTCGTTATGCGCCCGGTGCCCTCCGTCGGACCAACCGCCACGCCGCGGACCTTGGTGATGACACGCGAGAAGTCGCGCGGTTAGTGTGCCAAGGTCGCGGCCGAGAATCCTCAGATGATGCTACAGAAGAGCGAACCGGCCGATCATGGAAGTGATGGTCTGGTCGACTGAGGCTTCGCTTTCAGGCAGTGGCGGACGCCGGCGGAGGGAATACCACTCCCGCCAGGCCCGCCCATCATACAAAGACAGATGCGGTTGCGGATCTGCACGAGCGCGTCGGGGCCTTCCTCGTCGACGCGTTTGATCCAGTATGCAATTGTGGCTGCCGTGGCAAGGAAGGCCTCAGCCGTCCGCTGGACGGACCACGCTCGCGCGGCGCGGGCTTCAAGGATGGCCGGGCGCTCGGTCGGCCCATAGTGTGGCCGTTTCTGCGGGTCGAACCGCTTCACGCGCGCGTCCTTGATCGGATCTCCTCTGTGAGCAGCGCCACCTCTTGCTTGAGCTGGTCGTTCTCGACCTTGAACCGCATGCGGGCGATACGGCGGTTGACCGCCCAACTGCGGGTGTACGCCATGGCGCAGCTCCGCCGTGACTTGCCCGCTGACGTTCTTCCTCTGCAAGTCGTAATTGGCGGAGCACTGCGCTAGTTCGCGTGATCGAAACGGATCGACTCCACGACACGCGATCGCCCGCAACCGGTCGTGCTCGGTCACGCCGCGGTTTGCCAGACCGTCGGACAGCAACAGCACGCGGTTGATGGCGTCTACCGCAAGGCCCGCCTCCACCTGCATCAGACCTTCGAGCCAGCCGCCGGAGAAGTTGGTGCAGTCCCGCGCATAGATCCGCTGAATGGCGGACTTGATCCGGGCCTTGTCCGTCACCGGTTGCGGCGGAATGACCGTCTCGACCTCATCGTCAAAGATGACGATTGACAGCCGATCCCGCGGCATCAGATGATTGACCAGTTCGGAGGCGGCCACGTTCAAATAGGCAATCTTGTCCCCGCCCATCGACCCGCTGCGGTCCAGCACCAGGGCCAGGTTCAGCGGCTTTCGTTTCGTCTCCTGCGGCGAGGGCGGCGCTTTCACGCGCACCATGAGCATGACCGCCTGTTCACGCTCGATCACAACGCTCGAAAAATCGAATCGGCTCGTTACTTCCATAAGTGGGCCTCCCTGTACGCAATCACTGGGTTTAATTCGCACCACGGGGCTCGCAACGTTGGCCGGCGCAACCACGTGCCTCCCGCGTCGGTGCCCCGGCCTTTGCCGGCCACCGGTCCCGGCGAGCGCATGGGACACTTCCCGCCAGAGGTTCAGCAACGTTAATCTGCCGGCCGCCGAACACGGGGCCTGCCGTTTATTGACCCCTGAATAGTTAAATAAAGCGACTCCTCTGAGCCGATGTTCTTATGTATGAGATCCAAAGGCAGTCCGAAGGAGTTGGAACAGCGCCGCATGCGAGCCATGGTGCTGTTGGACCACGGCTGGTCGCAGG
>JAUWNF010000427.1 GCA_030612785.1 Phycisphaerales bacterium | reverse complement strand
TGCCTTTCCACGTAGCGCATGGCTGGGTAATTTGCAGCCTGTAGCGGCACCCTTTGTGGGGGGCGAAAACCGCAGGGGCCCCGCCCACATGGGGCGACGCTACAGACTAAATCGACAGCCCCAACAGCCCAAGCGTTTCGCCACGGACTCTGGTTTGCTCAGCGGCTGCAATCGTTCGGGATCCGGGGTGTAAGAAGAAACGGTGAGCGCGTGGATACTGCGCGCCGGCGGAGCGTCGCCCGAATTGACCTAAGTGCTTGATTGGGTTAGAGTAATCGCGCCGCAAGAAGGGAACAAACGCGATGCGGACCATCATTCGGGGCCACGGAGGGTCAAATGGCGTGCTCGTGTGCCCGTCCCCCTCCGGTTCTCCAGCCTACCCAAACCGGCAGGTCGATGATTCCGCCGCCAGGGTCCCGTTGTGGGGCGAGCTTGGGGTCTGAGCGTCATGCCCACGTACACGTATAAAGCGGTCGGTGCGGACGGCAAGGCCGTCGAGGGCACCCTGACGGCCGAAAACGAGCAGATCGTGCTGCGCATGCTGGACGAGGAGTCGCTGTACCCGGTCTCGGTGGCCGAGGGCGGGGTCGCGTCGCGGAGCGTGCTGGGAGCCGGGCGGAGGCGGGTCCGGCTGCGGCAGGTAACCGCGTTCTACAGCCAGATGGCCGATCTGCTCCGCGCCGGAGTGCCCATGCTCCGCACCCTGGACACCCTAGCACGGCTGTCGAGCAACGCCGTGCTGGCTGAGTTGGTTAAGGAGGTACGCGAAGACATCGCCGGCGGGATCACCCTGGCGGAGGCGATGGCCAAGCATCCCCAGGTGTTCAGCTCCCTGCACACCTCGATGATCCGGGCCGGTGAGAGCGGCGGGTTTCTGGAGGACGTGCTCCAGCGGCTGGCGGCGTTTTCTGAGCGGCAGGACGAGCTGCGCAGCAAGTTGCTGGGGTCGTTGGTTTACCCGTGTGTGCTGGTTTTCGCGGGGGGCGCGGTGGTGACGTTCCTGATGGTGTTCATCGTGCCCAAGTTCCGCGGCTTTCTGCGGGAAGAGCACTTCAACGTTCTCACCAATATTGTCTTTTGGGTTTCGGACTTTTTGCAGGTGTACTACGCGCTGGTGCTGATGGCGGTGGTGGCGGCGCTGCTGGCGCTCTGGGGAATCCGGCAGACCGAGCAGGGCAAGTTCGCGTTGGCCAAGCTTCAGTTGAAGGCTCCGGCGTACGGGCCCATTTACACGATGGTTGCGATCTGCCGCTTCTGCCGGATCCTGGGGACGCTGTTGCACAATGGGGTGCCGATTCTGCAATCGCTGAAGATTTCCAAAGACTCGGCCGGTAACGTGATTCTCGCGAATGAGATCGAAAAGGCCGGCGACGCGGTCAAGAAGGGGGAGGCCTTGTCCAGGCAACTCGGGACCAGCGGGTTGTTCCCGCTGGATGTCCTCGCGATGATGTCGGTGGCGGAGGAGAGCAACACGCTGGACACGATGCTGGTGGAGGTGGCGGACGCCAATGAACAGCGTACGGCGCGCAAGATCGATCTGGCGGTTCGGCTGGTGGAGCCGATCCTGCTGGTGTTCATGGCCGGGATGGTGCTGTGCATCGCGTTGGCCTTATTGCTGCCGATCCTGACCATGAGTTCGACCGCGTTGAGTATGTAGGGGGAGGGCAAGTGGTTATACGGAAAACGAACGGAGTCTCGTAAGCCGAGGAGTCAAGGTTATGTCACGTAGGAAGAGAAGATCGCGTGCCGCGGGTTTCACGCTGCTGGAGGTTCTGCTGGTCATCGGCATTTTGGCTTTGCTGGCGGCGTTCGTGGTGCCGTCGCTGATCGGAACCGGCGAGCAGGCCAAGATCGGTATAGCCAAGACGTACATCGGGCGCAGCGGTCCGGTCGGCGGCCCGCTACGTCAGTACAAGTGGAACATCGGCAAGTACCCGGACACCGATGAGGGGTTGCAGGCCCTGTACGAGCGACCGGACAGCGTGGACGAGGAGAGCGGAAAGTGGGTCGGTCCTTATCTGGAAGGGGACATGGAAGAGCTCGTTGATCCGTGGGGCCACGCGTACCAGTACCGCTTTCCGGGCGAAGCCAAGGAGACGGAATACGACCTGTGGAGCTTCGGGGCCGACGGCGACGACGGGACCGACGACGACATCACCAGTTGGAAGAAGAAGTGAGTCGAATTGCCGGTTGGGTGGCAGGCAACAGGCGGCAGGGACGGACTATGTTTCACGAGATTGGCTTTGAACCTTGGACTATTGACAATCGTCAATCCGTGTTGTCCGCTCCCTTATGGTCGCGGCTCGTAACCCGAAACGCGGAACCCGGAACTCGGAACTGTCGCGGCGGGTTCACGCTCCTGGAGATTCTGCTGGTCATTGGCTTATTGGCGATCCTGACCGCCACGGTGGTGCCTAACCTGTTGGGCCAGTTAACGGGGCAACGGTTGCCCAAGTCGGCGAAACAGATGCGCGCGCTGACACAACTGACGCGGGCGAACGCGATGCTGGACGGGAAGCGCTACCGCCTGCGCTTCCCGCGCGAAGACGAACTGGACAGCGAAGGCACTGACGTTCAACCGATCGTTGAGTGGGAAGAAGAGCCGTTCCTGGCGCCGGGCGTATACGTGCCGGTGGAGGCCGCCTGGGCCCGAGGCGAGACCCTGCTGAAGCGTTGCTGGTGCGTACGGGTGCGCCTGGGCAAGCCGACCATCGAGCAGTTGCTGCGCCACCTCGACGACGTGACCGCGGAACTCGACGAGGAAGAGAAGGAAGAAGACGTCTTCTACCAGGAGTTCATCGAGGAGTTCGAGGAGGAATACCCCCCGTTGGTCTTCGAGCCGGACGGCACCAGCGAGTGGGCCACCTTCATAATCGCCGAGATTCCCCGTGAGGTGGAGGCCGAGAAGCCCCACGATCTGGATGCGGACGCCTTGGCGGACTTCAAGCGGATCGAGGTGATTCTTGAGGGGTTGACCGGTTTGGCCTGGCTGCAGCGGCCGTTTTGCGAGGAAGAACTGGAGATGATGCAGGAGCACAATTGGCCGCCGGTCTTGCGCAAGGATTTTCTCAGACCCCAGTTGCTGACCGAGGAAGAGGTCATCGAGATTCAGGAAAGTCTGGTGCGGCGATGAAGCGTGGGTTTCTGCTTTTGGAAGTGGTGGTGGCCGTCGGGATCCTGGTGGTGGGGTTGGCGTTCGTCGGCATGCAGATTCAAAATGCGTCGCGCGCCGGTCGGCGTGCCGAGCGGGCCATGCGGGCGTTGCTACTGGCCGAATCCACCTTTACGGAACTGGACGCCGGTTTGATCATTCCGGACGGAGAGGAAACCGAGCGTGAGTATGGCCCGCTGTTTCCCGATTACGGTTGGCGGCTGCGGATCGAGCCGCATCCCAACATGCCGGATTTGAATCAGGTCACGCTGGATGTCCTGCACCAGCCGCGCCAGGACGTCAAGGAAGAATTCGATTTCGATGAGGCCGACGTGGTGCATCGGTTGTACACCCTGCGGGTGACGCCGACGAACATCGACTTGACGCGCGATTTCGGGATGACCGAGGAGCAGGCGGATGAGTTGAGCGAGAAGCTGTCCGGCGCCGCGGAGGGCGGTATTGATCCGCGCAACTTGAGCCCGGCGTTGTTTGCCGAACTGGATCTGGAAGAGTTGCTGGAAGTGGCGCCTGCGCTGTTGGAGGCGTTTGGCATGAGCATGAACGACCTGATGGAGATGCTGCCGGAGGAGCTGCAACGGTTGTTGGAGGAAGCTCAAACCGAGTGCGAGCAGTCCGCGGAGTGCGAGGACTCGGGTGATAGCGCTGCCGAAGGCGACCAGGAAACGGACGAGGGTTCCGGTGACTCTCGGCGGCGTCCGTCTCGAGGTCGGC
>JAUWNF010000268.1 GCA_030612785.1 Phycisphaerales bacterium | reverse complement strand
CTGGTGCTGGCGTTGGCTCTGTTCCCTATTGTACCGAGTAGTTCTCTCGTGCTGACGACGGTCATTAACGAGTACTGGGGCTCCAGCGTAGGGTGGTTCGATGACCTCCAGTTCTGGATGCTCTTCGGTACGGTGGCCGTCACGCTGGTTTCCCTGTGGATCTGGCGGGCCTACGTAGTCTGGACCGCCGGACGCTATGCCGGCACCGTCATGGCGATGGCCATCCCGATCGCCCAGGTGCTTTGGTGGCAACCGTTGTGGCAGGCCGGTTGCGGGACCGAAGAAGTCCTGAAGGTACATCAGAGCGCGGGCATGATAGGCCTGTGGGTCTGGGGAACGGTTTGGATTTGGTGGGGCTGGAGCAGGTTCGGAACGAGCGTCATAAGGGGACTGGCCATGTCCGATTCCGCTAGACGGGTGTTGCTGTCACTGGGGTCAATCGCGTTCATTTTCGGCGGATACGTGATTACCATGGTTTTCCTCAACGACCAGGTGCTCGACGAGTACAGCGACTTGTGGTCTGGCCAAGTGATCTGGACCATTGCCACGCTCGTTCTGCTACTTACCGCGTGGTATTTTTCCCGGGGGCAACGTCCGCGTCTGCAGATTGCCGGTCTTCTTGTGGTTGGGGCGTTCTATTGTTGTTTGTGGCTATGGCCACCACTTCGTGGCGAGTTTCACTTATTCCAAGTTTCGCTGGTCTACAGCAATCTGCTTTGGGCGCCGGTCGCAATGTTGTCGTGGTGTCTGATCTGGCGAGCGAAGGTGTTGTGGAACTCCACCACTCGAAGGCGAACGTCCTGGCTGGCTCTGGGTTTCTTGCTTGTCGCTGTCGTGTCGCCGCTTTTTCCTCGGTACGGGGCGAGTTGGCCCGAGGTTTGCCGAGTGATGCTGCCGGTGATGGCCTGGGGTGGGTGGATGATTGCGACGATGTTGTTGTGGCGGTTTCGGGCGCCCGCCTTGCCGGAGCGGGTTGAGGATTGCCTGCGTTGTTCGTCGTGCGGGTACAGTCTGAAGGGTCTGTACAGCACGCGGTGCCCGGAGTGCGGCGTGCAGCCGACGCTCGACGAACTGGTCGCCACGGTTGTCGGAGCGGGTGACGCTTGACTGAGTCCAAAGTCCTAAGTCCAAGGTCCAAGGTCCAAGGTCCAAAGTCCAAGGTCTTTGCCTTGTTGCCTTGTTTCCTTGTTGCCTCTTACCACGCTTCCTGACGAGGCTGTCGATTTAATCGCCCATGGCGATCCCCCAGTGTAGCGTCACCCCTTGTGGGTGGCGAAAAACGCAGGTGCGCCGCCCACAAGGGGCGACGCTACAGATTAAATCGACGGCCTCTCATGGTCACGTCTCGGTTGGCCTCGTTGCGCCCGCCTGCCAATCTGTCAGCTTGGCGCGGCGGATCGCCAGTTTTGGCAGCGCCAGCCGCTGGTGAAGACACAGCAGAACGACACCGCGTCGGGGCGGCGGATCGGTTAACCTGTGCGTTGACAAAGAGTTAGATTCCGCCCGGGTCGCTGCGGGTGGTTGCCGGCGCTTTGGCATCGCGTTTGCTCTCCCCCAGCGGGTGTGTCCTGCGCCCGCGCGGGGGCGAGGGGCCGGCTGCGGTCGTGGCCGCACGAACTCCGGACGGTCCGGGGGGCGCAAGAGCGCGATGCCGGCAGATCGAGGCACCCGAGTGGCATGAGACAAGGAGTGTTTAGACCCATGGCCAAGCTGAACATCAAACCGCTGAACGATAAGATCATCGTCAAGCGGGTCGAAGCGGAAGACATGACCGCGGGCGGTATCTATCTGCCCGATACCGCCAAGGAGAAACCCAAGCGCGGCAAGGTGCAAGCGGTGGGCAGCGGCAAGCTGCTGGACTCCGGCGAGCGTGGCGAGATGCAGGTCAAGAGAAACGACGAGGTGCTGTTCACCAGCTACGCCGGCACTGAGATCAGGATGGGCAGTGAGGAATACCTCATCATGGACGAGGGCGACGTGCTAGCAGTGCTGGAGTAGCGAAACCGGTGTGGGACCGGCTTTCCAGCCGGTCAGACAATGGGTTAGGGGGGCGCTGACAGGCTGGAAAGCCTGTCCCCCATGTTTGTGATCAACCTACCTGCGTGGAGACTCAAGAATATGGCAGCGAAGAACATTGCGTTTGACATGGAAGCCCGCGAGGCGATTCGCAGGGGCGTAAAGCAGTTGGCCCGGGCGGTCAAGGTCACTCTGGGGCCCTGCGGTCGCAACGTGGTGCTCGAGAAATCCTTCGGCTCGCCCACCGTCACCAAGGACGGCGTGACCGTGGCCAAGGAAATCGAACTGGAAGACGCCTGTGAAAACATAGGCGCCCAGATGGTCAAAGAGGTCGCTAGCAAGACCAGCAGCGTCGCGGGCGATGGAACCACCACAGCGACCATTTACGCCGAGGCCATCTATGATGAAGGGCTCAAGAACGTCGCCGCCGGCGCCGACGCCATGGAACTCAAGCGCGGCATCGACCTGGCGGTCGACGCCATCGTTAAGAAGTTCGAGGAGATGAGCACGCCGGTCAAGAACACCGAGCAGGTCGCCCAGGTCGGCACCAGTGCCGCCAACCAGGACCCGGAAATCGGACGGCAGATCGCCCAAGCCATGGACAAGGTCGGCAAAGACGGTGTCATCACCGTCGAGGAGGGCAAATCCCTGGATACCACCGTCGATCTCGTCGAGGGCATGCAATTCGACAAGGGCTACCTGTCACCGCACTTCATCAACAAGTTCGAAGACCTCACCTGCGAACTCGAAAAGCCATACATCCTGATTCACGAGAAGAAGATCTCGGCCGTCAAGGACATCATCCCGGTACTGGAGAAGGTGTCGCAGTCCGGTCGCCCTTTGCTCATCGTGACCGAGGACATCGAAGGTGAGGCGCTGGCCACCCTGGTGGTCAACAAGCTTCGCGGCACGCTGCAGGTGTGTGCGGTCAAGGCCCCGGGCTTTGGCGACCGTCGCAAGGCGATGCTGGAAGACATGGCCATTCTCGCCGGTGGGCAGGCCATCTTCGAGGACCTCGGCACCAAGCTCGAAAACATGGAACTCAACCAGCTCGGGCAGGCCAAGAAGGTCCGCATCGACAAGGACACCACCACCATCATCGAGGGCGCCGGCACCACCAGCGCCATCAAGGGCCGCATCGAGCAGGTCAAGAATGAGATCGAGGCCACCACCAGCGACTACGATCGCGAGAAGCTCGAGGAGCGTCTGGCCAAGCTGGCCGGCGGTGTGGCCCAGATCAACGTCGGGGCGGCCACCGAAGTGGAGATGAAGGAGAAGAAGGCCCGCGTCGAGGACGCCCTGCACGCCTGCCGCGCGGCCGTCGAAGAAGGCGTTCTCCCCGGCGGCGGGGTCGCGCCGATTCGCGCGTGTGCGGCCCTCGAGGCCGTCGCCAAGAGAGCCCGCGCCGATCAGAAGACCGGTGTGGATATCGTCCGCCGGGCGATGTTTGCCCCAATCAAGCAGATTGCCCAGAACGGCGGGCTGGACGGTTCGATCGTCTGCCAGAAGGTTACCGAAGCTGGACAAACCAACTTCGGCTATAACGCCCTGACCAACGAGTACGGCGACATGATCAAGATGGGCGTGCTGGTCCCCGCGAAAGTCGAGCGTATCGCCCTGCAAAACGCCGCATCGGTTGCCTCTCTGCTGCTGACCACCGACGCCATCGTTAGCGAGATCAAAGAGAAGAAGGGCGGGCCCGGCGGCATGCCTGGCGGGGGAATGCCCGGCGGCGGCATGGGCGGCATGGGCGGCATGGGCGGCATGATGTAGGCAAGAGGCGCAGGTAACCGAACCGCGACCGTCAGGGAGCGTAACCGAGACATCCCGGCGCCGCCGGGATAAGGGAGCGGACATTGAACCGAGCCGGGAGCGCAAGCGACCGGTTAAGTGAATCCTCCGCCGTGAGCGGCTGGAAGATCAACGAACAACCGGGAGCGGTTTCGGTCGGGGTGGTGCGGGAATCCGCACCGTCGTGTCGAAACCGCTCCCCTTCTGCTTAGTTAAGCCCGTACTCGCGAAGCTTGCGATACAGCGTGCGCGGACTGATTTTGAGGATGCGCGCGGCCTTCTCGCGGTTGCCGTCGGTCAATCGCAGGGTGTTGATGATGTGCAGCCGTTCGACCTCGGCCATGCTCAGCCCCGCGAAGCTCGGTGCGCTGACCGGGACGATATCCGTCGTGGTTCTGAGCCCCTCGGGCAGGTCCTCGATACCCAGCATCGGTTGCTCGGACTCGATCACCATGCCCTCGACAACATTACGCAGCTCGCGCACGTTCCCAGGCCAGGAATAGTTGGTCAGTTTACGCACAGCTTCGGAGGTGATGCCTTCGACGTTCAAGCCGTTCTCGCGGTTGGCCAACTCGATGAAGTGGTGGATCAGCAAAGGGATGTCCTCCCGCCGATCGCGTAGAGGCGGGATGCGAATGGCCCCTTGGGCATGCAAGCGATAGAGCAAGTCTTCGCGGAAGTCCCTCTTCTCCACCGCCTCGGCCAGGTTGCGGTGGGTGGCCGCCACAAACCTGACGTCGACGCGGTGGGCGTTGTGCGACCCCACCGGCTGAACCTCGCCGGACTCCAGCGTGCGCAGCAGCTTGGCCTGCATGGACAGCGGCATGTCCCCGATCTCGTCGAGGAAGAGCGTGCCGCCGTCGGCGGCTTCGAGGATGCCCTTCTTGTCGGCGACGGCACCGGTGAAGGCGCCCTTCACGTGCCCGAACAACTCGCTCTCCAGCAGGGTTTCGCTCAAGGCCGCACAGTTGACCACCTTGAACGGCTTGCCCACCCGCGGGGAGTTCTTGTGGATGGCGCTGGCGATCAGTTCCTTGCCCGTGCCGGTTTCACCGATGATCAGCACGGTGCTCTTGCTGCGGGCGACCTTCTTGACCCGCTTGATTTCCTTGGCCAGTGCGGGGCTTCGCCCGATCAACCCCTCGAAGTCGTAGGCGTCGGCGCTGCTCTCGGCGAGCATCCGTTTCTCGCGCGCGGCGATCGCCTTTTGAGCCGCCTCGGCGACCTTGTCGCAGACGGCCTCGGCGTTCACGGGGGTGACCAGGTAGCCGAAAGCCCCGTGGGCGCCTTCGTCGGCGACGGTGTCGCGGGCGGCGTCCGCGCCGTCCGGATCGACGACCAGGATCACTTCCGTTTCGGGAGACTCCCGTTGGGCGGCCTGAAGCACTTCCGTACCGCCGCCGGGGTAGTCCGTGACCACCACGTCCGGCGGACGCTGGCGGATACTCTCGACGGCCTCGGTGACCGACGCGGCCAGACGGCAGGCGTGACCGCTCCGCTTCAGCCGGTCGGCGATGGTCTGCCCCTTCTCGGGGTCGGCCCCCACGATGAGCACAAACGCCGTTTCACCCATAGCTTGATCATTGTATCGCGCGGGGCGCCGCCGTCACGCGGGGCCATCGGACTACCCAGAGCGGCGAGGTGGCGGGAACCAACGGCTTGCCTGTCAGCGCTGTCCCATACCGCCAGTACGCGGTGCAGGTCCTTCTGGGCGCTCTTACCGGTCAGGCGAG
>JAUWNF010000572.1 GCA_030612785.1 Phycisphaerales bacterium | reverse complement strand
CAATTCATCGACGGCCCGGCGGCCCACCTCACCGTAGTCCAGCGTCCACTCGTTGACGTACATGCCCACGAACTTATCCGCCAGGTCGCGTCCCATGTCTCGGGCGTATTGCAGGGCGTGCTCCACGGCCTCGGCGCGGTGGGCCAGACCGTACGCGATGCTGGATTTCAACACACCCGCTACCTCGCGCATGGCCGCCTCCCCCAAATCGCGCCGGATGCAATTGCCCCCCAGCGGCAGCGGCAACTCCGTCTGCTCATGCCACCACTCGCCCAGGTCCACGATCTTGCAGAGACCGTGCTTCTGATACGTGAGCTGGCCTTCGTGGATGATCAATCCCGCATCGGCCCGACCCGCTTGCACGTGATCGAGGATCTGGTCGAACATGACCACTTCGTGCTCGAAGGCCCCCCGTCCAAGAAGTAGCTGGAGCCCCAGAAAGGCCGTGGTCATCTCGCCGGGGATGGCGATTCTGCGGCCGCGCAGGTCGGCAACGGCCATGCGTTCGCGGGCGACCACCACCGGCCCGTACCGGTCTCCCATACTCGAACCACAGGAGGTCAGAGCGTAGCGCTGGGCGACATACGGGTAGGCGTGGATGCTGATGGCGGTGATGTGCAACTCGCCTTTCAGGGCCCTCTCGTTGAGCGTCTGAATATCCTGCAGGACGTGCTGGAAGGTCCAGCCGTGCGTTTCAACCTTATTGGCCGCAAGACCATAGAACATGAAGGCGTCGTCCGGGTCGGGGCTGTGTCCCAAGAATAAGCGTTTGTCTTCCATTTCCTGGCTCATCCTAAAGCACTGGCCGCCCGATTTAGAGCGGTATATACTGAAAACGGTTCGCCCGGACGAGAGGCCGGATGGCCCATTTCATCCGCGGCGGGAACCGACGGTCCCCCAGGTTGATGGTGGTCTCATGCACTTGGTAGTGAGCAAACACGACAGCGTGGTCCGTTCCCTCACCCTGGACGCGGACGTTATCGAGATCGGCTCTGATCCAGACGCACACGTCTGCCTCCCCGACGGGCGGATCGCGCCGCATCAAGCCCAACTCCGTGCCGCAGAGGGCGGTTGGATGGTCGTACCGCTGGACCTCAACTACTCCCTGATCCTCAACGCCATGGTCGCGGACGAGCCCACCCCCATCAAGAACGGGGATGAAATCCGCCTCGGGGACTTTACGGTGAGGATTTACCTCGAACCCACGGCGGAGGCGACTCCGGTAAAGACCGCGGTGACCAAGGAGGTGGCCAAGCTCCGCCAGCATGCCCTGCCTCACGGAAGCGTCACCCGCAAAGAGGAGGAGATCACCCTCCCGCCGACCGCCAAAGCACAGATCGCCGACTTCGCCCTGCGGCTCCCCCAGTGTATCGACTTCGCCGGACTCCTCAATGTGTCGCTGAGCACTCTGCTCAAGACGTTCGAAGCCCGGATGGTGTGGATTGGGATTCGTCGCAAGGGCTTCGGAGAGCTGGAGTTCGTGGAAGGATTGCGTAAGGATGGCAAGACGGCCAGTGATCCACCGGACTTGGAGACCTTTCTGTACCGTTGTGTTGAGCGAAATCAGTTCATTCTCATCCCGCGGACTGACCGAAAGGAGACCGCATCGGTTCTGGCCATTCCCCTGCTCACTGGCCAAGGCTGCCTGGGTCTGATTTATATCGACGCCCCCGCCGCCGGTAGGCGGTACGACAATTCCGATCTGGACGCGTTGATGATGTACGGTGCTCTGATCGGCCGGCAACTCGAGGTGACCATCGCCGGACAGGTCAAGCAACGAGAGTCCATTGTGGACGGAGAACTCTCTTTCATCCGCGAGGTCCAGGCCCACATGGATCCCACCGTGTTTCCCCAATGGGATCAACTCCACTTGGCGGTGTATTGCAGGCCGGGGTTCGAGCGCACCGGGGACCTGTTTGACATCATGCGGCTGCCCAACGGGCTGGCGTCGTTTGTGGGGGCGCACGCCGAGGCCTCTAACATACGGGCCGCTCTGGCCATGGCGGAAATGCGGGCGGCCTTTCGCATGGCTGCCATGCACGCCGACCCGCCGCACATCCTTTTGCGGGCGCTCAACTGGATGTTGCGCAACGACCGCGAACCGTGCCTGCTCCACTGCGCCGCCGTGGTGATGAACCCCAAGACCGGCGCCTGCGAGTACGCTACTGCGGGGGACATCGGCGCCCTCATCGTGGACCGGAGCGGCGACCCGCGAGAGTTGGCCGACTCGACCCGCAAAGCCCTGGGGCACAGCGACGAGTATGACCTACCCGCGCATCCCGAACGCCTGGGGTCCGATGAGACTCTCGTGCTCTATTCGCCCGGTTGCCGGAACGTCATGGACCGCAATAGCAACCGTTTGGGGGCCGGGCCGCTCACCTCGGCGCTTTGCGATAGTCTCGGGCAGGCGCCCGCGGCGGCCCTCGATGACCTGTTGACCGACCTCGGTGCTTTCTTCAAGGAAGGACACCAGCCGGACGATATCACTATGTTGTACGTCTACCGGACTTGAGCGAAGCGCTGGGGGGCCAATAACTCACGCCCGTTGCGCGGGCGTTACACGAACGTATTGTCCCGACATCGCTTTTCCCGTAACATGGGTGCGGTGGCACACAGGATTCTGTTGCGGCGGGAGCTTCGAGTTGCAATGCGGCGAATCACCGGTGACATGGACCGGAGGGCAGTACGAGCCGCGTGTGTGTGTGCGCGATCCCAGCCGGTAACCGGCCGGTTCCGCCGGATGGCCGGGGCGTACTTCCTCGCGCTCGGGTTGCTCGCGGGTTGCGGCGCGCAGGACTACGCTCAACCGGCCCGCGCGTGCGCCACTCCCAGCCAGGCC
>JAUWNF010000529.1 GCA_030612785.1 Phycisphaerales bacterium | reverse complement strand
AACCACAACGGAGTCAAGCATGAAAGTGCCGCTGTTGGATTTGAAAGCCCAATACGCCGCTGTCCGCGACGAGATTCGGGCGGTGATCGAGGAAGTCTGCGATTCTCAATACTTTATCCTCGGCCCGAACGTCGAGGCCTTCGAAGAGGACATCGCTGCCTATTGCGGCACGCCGCACGCCGTCGGGGTGTCCAGCGGGACCGACGCGCTCATCGTCAGCCTGATGGCCTACGGCATCGGGCCCGGCGACGAGGTCATCACCAGCACGTTCACCTTCTTCGGCACTGCCGGCAGCATCGCCCGCGTGGGGGCCAAACCGGTCTTGGTCGATTGTTGCCCCAACAGCTTCAACATCGAGACTGAGCATATCGAGGCGGCGATCACCGAAAAGACAAAGGCAGTCCTCCCGGTCGATCTCTTCGGCCAGATGGCGGACCTGCAAACCATCATGGAGATCGCCCGCGAGCGCAACCTGGTGGTAATCGAGGACGCCGCCCAGTCCATCGGCGCCACTCACCATAACATGAAGACCGGCCAATACGCCCATGCGACCGTCTTCAGCTTCTTCCCCAGCAAGAACCTGGGCGGGTTCGGTGACGGCGGGATGATCGTCACCGACGACGCGGAACTGGCCGAGAAGTGCCGAGCCTTGCGCATGCACGGCGAGACGAAGAAGTACCACCACGCGCTGATCGGCGGGAACTTCCGTCTGGACGCTTTGCAGGCCGCCATTCTGCGGGTCAAGCTCCGCTACCTGGACCGATGGAGCGCGCAGCGCCGTCGGAACGCCGCCTACTACGACGAACGCTTCGCCGGCACGCCCGTGGTGACGCCCGAAGTGTACGACTTCAACGAATCGATCTACAACCAGTACACGGTGCGGATTCCGGGCGGTCGGCGCGACGCGGTGCAGGCGCACCTGGTGGAGTCCGGCATCGGCTGTGCGGTCTATTATCCGATACCGCTGCACCTGCAAGAGTGCTTTGCGTACCTGGGCGGCAAGCCCGGCGACCACCCCAACGCCGAAGCGGCTGCAGCCGAAGTGCTCAGCCTGCCGATCTATCCAGAGTTGAACGACGAGCAAAAGGACGCGGTGGTCGCGGCGGTGCTTAGGGCCTGCGGATAGCGGCATTCGTGTTCGTTTTGGCCACCAAACCGCCGAGTAGCCCAACCTGAACCTCTTCGTGTCTTGGTGTCTTCGTGGCCTAATCCCTTTGTCGGTTTTGGGGACGTGGCATGTTGAATGCGCTAACGGTCGATTTCGAAGACTGGATGCAGGCGCACATCGACCCGGACAGGCCGATCACGCCGCGGGTGGTGGATAACGTTCGTCGGGTGCTGGCGTTGCTCGACGAGTATCAGGTCAAAGCTACGTTCTTTGTTCTGGGCAAGGTCGGCGACGTGTATCCCGACCTGGTCCGCGAGGTTGACCGGGCGGGACATGAGATCGCCAGCCACGGCTGGGGACACCGTTTGGTATGGCAGCAGACCCCCGAACAGTTCCGCGCGGACCTGCGTCGCAGCATTGAACAGATCGTGGCCCTCACCGGACACCGCCCCCTCGGCTACCGCGCGCCGGCCTTCTCCATCACCAAGCGCTCTCTCTGGGCGGGGCCCGTGCTGGCTGATGAAGGCTTTCGATACAGCTCCAGCATCTTCCCCATCCGCAAGCGACGCTACGGTATCCCCGAGGCTCCGCGGTTCCCGTATCGCTGGGAGGATTGCGACCTGGTGGAGTTTCCGCTGACCACCGCCCGGGTGTTCGGTCGCAACATTCCGGTCTGCGGCGGCGGTTATATGCGCTTGTTCCCGTATGCCGTACTTCGTCGCGCGCTGCACACGGTCAATCGCGCCGGCCAGCCGGCCGTCGTCTACTTTCACCCCTACGAGTTGGACGTTAGCGAAGTGCGCGTGCTACAGAACCAGGGCTATCCCATCGGTCGCCGGGTCGCGTTTATGAAATCGCTGTGGCGCAGCAGAATCGAGGGCCGCCTGCGCGCGGCGCTGGGCGAATTCCAATTCGCGCCCATGGCCCAAGTCCTGGAGTTGAGCCGCAAATGGCAGTTGTCGGCCACGGCCTGATAGGTCTCGCAATGGGCGAGTGGGTCTCGCCCGGAGCCCGCAATCACCGTCTGCCTTACGTGTGGCCGGGCATCATGGTGCTGCTGGCTTATGCGGTGGATCTGGGCGAATGGATGGCGATCCTCTGTAATCCCGACCTGGACGACCCGCGTTTCCTCAACCATTCGCCCGTCCTGGTGGCCGGTATCAGCGCAGGGGTCTGTGTGGTCTTGGGACTCTACTGTCGTCTGCGCCGCCCCTGGCCCTACGTGGTGATCGTAGGAGTCGTTTTCAGCCACTTGCTGCTCGATTTCGTCAGCGTAAGGATCGCCGTGGCGGAGTGGTATTTCCAAGAAGCATACGAGGATCTCCAGCGCAGTCACACGGCGGCTTTGCCGGCGGAGTTGTGTGTCTACGGCGCGCCGTTGGTGTGGACTCTGCTGCTACGTGCTTCGTTCGCGCGCGGCGTCTCTCCCGGGGTACGCTTTACATCGAAGGTACTGGTGATTCTTTGCGCCGTGTCCGCGTGGACGCGGCACGTCACGATCTGGGCACCGCTTTACGTTGTCTCCGTGCTACATGGAGGGATCGTGTTGCGGCGTCACCTGAATCCCCGGTTATTATGGAACGTAGTTCCCCTCCTCCCATTGTTCGCGCTAGGTGCGACCACGTGGCTTGCCGGGCACCGGTTGGAGCAGGGCAGGTTGCTCGCCCGACAGGGGCTTGACCGAGAGGCTATTCATGTTTATCAAACTGCGTTGGACGTGCGCTCACGCTCCGGGAGGAGTTCCGTATACCTGTTTATGGGTATCAGCCACGCGAAGCTCGGCGAGCTCTCCGCCGCCGAACGCGCGTACCGGAAAGCGATCGCCGTGTCGTCAGGTCCCGGGTGGCCCGAGGTGGTGCTGGCCAGGTTCTACTTCCGGCACGAAGGCACGCCCTTCTTTCAACCGGAAAAGGCGGTTCGCCTGCTCAGGCGCGTGCTGGATGCGAAGGGTATGCCAAGACCCGTCCGGGAGTCGGCACGCTCAAAACTGAAGTACCTCCACAAGCGTGGTCTGGCGCCCTGAGCCAACGCTCGGGCCTCGTGCTACGCTGGGCTCCGATTTCGTTCCCAAGGAGACTACCGTTGAGAATTCGGACCTCTCACAAAGGCT